>JAGWWT010000050.1 GCA_018970245.1 Patescibacteria group bacterium | reverse complement strand
ATTACGCTGGAGGCTCCCAACATTGTGATAAATGGGGCTTTGCAGCAGACTAATGGAGATGTCACAATGAGCCAGAAGCTCACTGTGACTCAGGACGTAAACGGCGGAGGAATCAGCCTGAAGAACCATGTGCATGGCGGCGTGACCACGGGCGGCGGAGATACGGGGGTACCGGTATGAGCACGCCCCTCAACACGCTGCTGCTCGACACCGAGGCATGGGATTTGGTGCTGGACTCGAACGGCAACATCGCGCTCGCGTCGCCGCCCTATGCCGTGGCGCAGGACGTGGCAAGTGCAATACGCACTTTCCTCGGCGAGGTCTGGTACGACACGAGCCTCGGCGTTCCCTACTGGCAGTCGCTTCTCGGTCAGCCATTTTACCAGTCGCAGGTGACGGCGGCGATGAACGCGGCTGCGATGACGGTGCCTGGCGTGGTATCGGCGTCCACGATCATTACATCCTACACTGACCGCAAGGTGAGCGGGCAGGTGCAATTCACGACTTCCGACGGCACAACGACCACGGTGAGCTTCTGATGAGCACGAACATACCTCCGATCCAGTGGACCACCACCGGCGTGGTGCTGCCGACTGACGCCGAGATCCTTACTGGGGCGCAGGCAGACATAGACGCGGCGTTTGGCGGAGGGACCAACCCCGCGCTGAATACGCCGCAGGGACAGATTGCATCGAGCGAGTCGGCCATCGTGTCGGACAAGAACTCCAACATCGCATACATCGCCAACCAGGTGGACCCCCAGTACTCAGAGGGACGCTTTCAGGACGCTATTGGCCGCATCTACTTCATGACGCGCAAGCCGGCGCAGTCCACCGTGGTCATCTGCACCATCGGAGGCGTGCCGGGTGCGTATGTGCCGGCTGGGTCTCTGGCTCTCGACACCTCTGAGAACGTCTACCAACTCCTCGGCGCCGTCAATATCGGCACCGGCGGAACGGTCCAGGGTGAGTTCGCAAACGTCGCCACAGGCCCAATTCCGTGCTACGCAGGAACGCTGACGAAGATTTACAAGACGGTGCCCGGATGGGACACGATCACGAACGCCGCAGATGGAATTCTCGGCGTGGACGTGGAGAGCCCTCAGGCCTTCGAGCTGCGGCGCCAGAACTCCGTGGCGGCCAACAGCCACGGAACCACGGATGCGATATTCGCGGCTGTTTATGCTGTCTCCGGCGTGCTGAACGCCTTTGTCATCGACAACCCTTCCGGGAACACGGTGAATTATGGATCGACGAATTACCCGCTCGCCCCACACTCGATTTATGTTGCGGTCGTTGGCGGCCAAGCTGCCTCCATCGCCCAAGCCATCTGGCAGTTCAAAGACGCAGGCTGTAGCTACAACACCGCCGCCGGGAACGGTACCGTCCAAACCGTAACCGTCTACGACACGAGATACACGGCGCCGCAGCCAGCCTACGATGTGAGCTTCGTCGTGCCAGGATCGACGCCGGTCTACTTCGCCGTGACTCTGGGATCGTCCGCCAATCTTCCGAGCAACTACGCGACGACGATCCAGAACGCCATCATCGCGCAGTTCGAGGGTCAGAACAACAACACGCCCGCGGGCATAGCGTCCCTGATACTCGCCGGGAATTATTACGGCGCCGTCCTCGCCGCGCTTCCCGGCGTGGAGCTCGTGAGCATCTTCGTGGGGCTCGCCGCATCACCCACGGGCTACGACGTGCAGATGGGCATCGACCAGGAGCCGACGCTCTCGGCCGCAGACATTACGGTGACAGTCCTGTGATAAATGTCTCCCAAACCGTGATCTCGCAGTATGGCAACAGCCCGACGCTGCTGGCCATGATCAACTCCATGAACGCAGCCATCGACCCGTCGGCGGACATCGACAACTTCTATCGTTGGATCTGGAGCGTGGACGACGCGCAGGGCTTCGGGCTCGACATATGGGGGCGCATCGTGGGCGTGAGCCGGACGATACCCACGGTTCCGGCTACGGCGCTCGAAGACAACCAGTTCCGCTCCCTGATTTACCTCAAGGCTCTCAGCAATATTTCCATAGCCAGTTCGCAGGCAATCAATACGTTGCTGACCACATGGATGCAGGGACGGGGCCGCACCTATGTCAACGATCTCGGCAATATGGAGATCAAGTATCAATTTGAGTTCTTGTTACAGCCATTCGAGATTGAGATAATCACGCAAAGCGGCATATTTCTGAGGCCGGCGGGCGTGGGAGGGTGGATGGTGATGTTTACCCCTCCTGTGTTCGGTTTCAAGGGCATGACGGACGCTGCGGTGCCATTTGGGCAGGCTCCGTTCATACCGGAGGGTAATCCTTATGCTGTGGCGTAGAAAGGCGCATACGTGCAACTAAGCGGAGCACCAGCACAACTCGTTCTACCGTGGGCAAAAGCGGGCAGCAAGAATTACCCCATCCCGGTTCCCTCGCAGCAGGGTATTACGCCCGGAGCGGCCTCCTGGACGGACGGCTTCCCTCCTCTGTGCGATACGCCTCTGGCAAGCGGCGGCATCCCGCCGTCGATGCAGGACACCAACGGCGGCCTTTACCAGATGTCCGCGGTGGACGTGTGGATGTGCGCTGGCGCGTCGTTCCCGTACAGTTCGGCGTTTTCTACGGCCATTGGGGGCTATCCCAAAGGCGCGCGGGTATTGATGGCGTCAGGGAACGGCTTCTGGATCAGTACCGTCGACAACAACGCGACCGACCCGGACACAGGCGGCGCGGGATGGGTGCCCAGCAAAGACACGGCGGTATCCAGTCTCGTTTACCAGGCCACGTCGCAGAACCTTCCCGGAGCCGGATACGTGGAGTTTGACACCGTGGTCTCCGATCCCTACTCGATCTGGAACGGCACAGATTACGCTTTTGTGGCTCCCTGGGACGGACTGTACAGAATTACGGGGGCGGTGTCGTTCTCTTCGGCTCCAGCAGGACAGTATATTTCCGCAACGCAGATCAACGCCGTGAACTCTCACGTCTTCTATCCGATTCCGCAGGTGAGCAACCTCGACCTGTCGATTCCGTTCTCCGCGATTGAGGTGCTGACAGCGGGGCAGAAGCTGTCCATCAACCTTAGTGTCCCGTCCGCCTCGGTACCGTCGATGGCTGGCGCGCCGTACACCTACGCTCAACTTGAGTATCTGGGGCAATCATGAGAAAAATAATCCTCGTTCTCGCGCTCTGCATTTGCGGAATAGCGTCAGCACACGCCCAAACGAGCGGCCTTAACCCTCCCCCGCCGCCGGTGTGCAGCGCCAGCAATGCGGGTGCCCTTTACACCGAGACGAACACGAGCCCCAACACCGTATGGACCTGCTCCTACTACAACCTTCAATATCAGTGGGTGGTGAATCCCATGTACGGCGGTCTGGTGTATTACCCAATCGTTCCCACGACCTGCTCTGGAGCGTTGCCGGTGTTTTTGGCGGGATACCCGAATACTTCTGTTTATGTCTGCATAAATGGCACACCTACGGTCATAGGCGGAGGATCGGGGACCTCAGTTTATGTGAACTCTACATCCATTTCTAAACCTAACTTCAACGACAGCACGCCGCCCGCTCTGGACGTTTACCCGAACATCAAATGGCAAAGCAGTGGCTCGAATGTGAGCAGCTATCTGCCATACATCATGCAGTACTCTCAGAATTACGCCTGTCCTCTTGGATTGGGTGGACTGGTAGGAGCGTTCACGAATTCTAGCGGGGTGGTAGAGCAGAATCCTTTGTGCATAGGAAATGGCCCACAGGCTTTCACTGTGACGAGCGCTTCCACCGCACAACTCCAGCTTGGCATCAACGATTATAACTGGGTTGACAATACGGGATCATTCACAGTCGATGTGAGCCTGAACGGTGCCGCACCTACCTCGGTCACAATTCCGGGGAAGACGTTGCCTTGGGACCCCACGGTTTCAGGAAACTCCGCGTATACATTTTCCTCAACAAGCGGGACCTCGCCTGTGGTCGCTCTCACAGGTCTAGCTGCTGGCGACACGGTGACGATCACTTATGTCAGTGGAACAGTCAGCTTTAACTCTGGAACAAACGAGACCGACGCTAATGGATATTTGACTTCACCCTTTGGTTTGGCTGGTCCCGGAGGCGGCCCGACTGTAGGCTACGACTTCTCTGGTTATGGCTACGCGCCAACGAAGTACATGAGTGCTCAACAAGGACTCGGATCGGGAACGGTAGGCAACTGTACGACCGCTCAGGCCGTTGCCTATTATTCATCCACTGGAATCTCAGTTACGTGCGACGGCTCCTTTACTACCGATGGCTCTGGCAACGTCACCATGACCTCGCTTACGATTCCCGCCAGCGGCGGCGTCGGAGGCAAAATCAATGCCACAGAAGGCACAGCGCCAACAGCAGTTTCAGGCCACGATATTCTCTACGCCGATTCAACCGCTCATTGCCTTGAGCTATCGAACAACGGAGGCACGTTTGCGTGCCTTAGATCGGGAGGAGGGGGAGCCACTCTTACTCTAAATTCGAGTGGTGCTGGTTCTTCTTCTCCAGCCGCCTATGACGGGTCGGCCCCCGTGACCGCCAGCTACAACACTCTTGGCGCTGCTCCGGCAGCTACAGGCTCTCCGGCATCCTACTCGGCATACGGAGATTCCATAACCAATTGCGTGTATTTGACCACCAGTACATGCTGGGTAAACAAGCTCGATAATCTGCTTGGAGGGCCGACACTAACCAACAATGGATTAGGAGGAGATCAGGGATGCGATGTCGCTTATCATTTCACATCGGCACAAAATCCGGTCATTACAGCAAACCCGATGTACGAGACGCTTCTTATCGGGACGAACGATGCGATTATGGAGGGTTCAGGAGCCTATGAAACGACATTCGACTCCTGCGATCAGGCGGCTATTGCGTGGATGGGATTAGTACAGTCGAATAAGCAAGCAGGCTCAACAGCCACATCTTCAGGAACATGCTCGAACGACACTACTTTTCCTTTCGTAACCGGAGAAAACTGCACAGGCAACGGAGATACGCTCACTTTCTCGATCACGACATATGGGGAGCCTATCTATGTATGGTATCGCTCAATAGATTCGGACGCAGGAACGTGGACTTATACGCTTGATGCGGGAACTCCGGTAGCGGAAACCACAGCTTTTACAAAGCCCATGAATACGCATAACGGGCACACCACGTCGATGGCGTTTCTGAGAATCACTGCGTCTTCTGGCTCGCACACATTGGTATTCACCAAGACCAACGCTACGGGCAACATGCCGGTTCTGGCGATTGGCACCCTAGACCCCTCCACGCCCATTGCGGCTGGTTTGCCTGTAGTCATCGTCGGCGACATCAACAATAACCTTAACGGTGTAGACCAAACTTCGGTCACAGCTTACTCCACTGATGTCAAATCGAATATAGCGTTGCTGGCAGGTGACGGACTGAATGTTCATCTGGCTCCTGTGAATGCTACGATTCAGGCAACAACGGCGGCAAACGATATACTGACTTCCCCCAGCTCTACCTGCTTCGGAACCCCTTCCGCTTGTCCTCATCCAAATATCATAGGCAACATTGAAATGCTCCGCGCTTTTCGTGCCGCGACAAGAGATTTTCCGCAGTCGGCCACATCGAGCACCGCTGGCGTTCCATACGTCTATCAATGGACTTACGTTCCTCATCAGTCGTCTTCTCTGACGACGATTACAAGTCCGGCCATCACAATCGACACCACCGATTTGCTTTACGTATTTTGCAGGACGGGTGGAACTCAGACATCCATTACTGTAACAGATTCGTTGTCCAATTCGTTCACCGCTACCGCGCTTTACAATGCGGCGGGAGCGAACTGGATTGAGTCGAGCTATTCCTTCGCCACAGTCGGCGGCTCGGATACCTTTACCTGCACATCCAGCGCGGCGGCTACACAGGCGGATATGATCGTTCTGGACATCAGGAACGCGCCTACGACTGCTGGAAATTTTGCCGGGGCGAATTCCACTTCTACCTCAACCTCATTCATCGCTTCCTATGCCGCAAGCACGTCCCAGCGCACCCTCGATGTCGCTTGCACGGACATAGCTAGCAATGCTGGGGCGTTCACCAGTTTCGACGGAGGTGGGTTCTTTTATGGAACTCCTTCAGCAGTCGACTATTCCGACATATACTCTACAGGCCCGGATGCGGCATGCGTCGCAGAGATAATTCCCGGCGCGTTGTCTTCTCTGACCGTAAGAACGATTTACTCGACTTCCAGCACGAATTGGGTAGGCTCTCTGGTCACGTTCCCGTATTGAGGAGATTCATGAGACATCTCGCACTAATTGCGTTTCTGCTTCTTCCGCTCGGCTGCGGAGCACAGATTACACCGAATCCGAATGGCGCGAACTGGCTGCTACGGCGA
>JAGWWT010000094.1 GCA_018970245.1 Patescibacteria group bacterium | reverse complement strand
ACCAGCCTGAGTGATGGACTGGGTGATCGACTTCTGGAAGTTCATGTAGTTCTTGATGCCCTCGTAGGCAATACCGCCAACACCAAGGAGAGTCCACGTCGCAGTTTTCAGAATCGCTGGAGTCCCCATCGTCTCCATGCGGGTAAGCCCACGGAACATGGGGCTAAGATTCTTGCTGGCTACTCCAGCGGCCACAGAGTTGTCTACATATGCAGCGGTTAGACGCTCTGTGGCGGCGGCTTGCATGTCGGCTGTCGCGAGGGCCTGTTCCGCCGCTACGTTTACCTCTCGAAGCGTATTGCCGTAAACGGTAAGTTCGCCAGTGGCGGTTTGGATTGTTTTAGAGAATCTACCAGTTGAGTCTGCGGCAGCTACGGTTTCACCGTCTATCGCGGCAAGGGTTTCAGTCAAGGAACCAAGGGCGGCATCGGCATTCCCCACAGACGCAGCGGTCGCATCAAGGGTGGTATTTAGCTTACCCATCGCCCCAACTGCTTGAGCAGTATCAGCGGTAGCTACAATGGGGATGTCACTGGGACCGTTAGTGGTCATTGGTTCCTTTACGCCAAAATCCGCCACCCCCGAAGGAATGGCGGATCGGAAGCCGCCTTTAGGTGATCAAAGACGGATTGGGTTAACTGAACATTTTGGCGATGATCTTGGCCGTCTCTACACCGATCATCTGCGCGAGTACTTTCATCTTGTCAGATTCTTCTTGGCCCTCAATCTGGAGCGACTTCTCAAGGATCGCCTTCTGAACGAGGTAGCCCTCTCGGTCTTGACTGAGAAGTGTCTCGGGGTCCATATTGTGGAGGAGGGCATAGGCGCCGACCTCCACGTAAGGATCATCCTTGAGGGCCTTTAAAAAGCCTCGTCAGCCTCGCCGTTGGACATGTTGCTGAACTTCATCAACTTGTCGGTGGCGTCACCAAGATCTCCGTCAGTCATGTACAGACTGCGAACGCACGATACAGCGGCATCAGATCTGTCTACATCGAAGCCCATGGCGTCGGCCAGATCGGTGTCGAACTTCGTCCACGTTCCGTTGGGGTCTCCCTCTCGAAGGGAAAGTTTCTCGTCCGGCGCGTCAGAGAACACCATATAGATGCCGACACACGAGTTGATCAGAATGTCTGCATTGGCACGGATGCCCCAGTCGTCCAAGACCTTGCCACTCTCGCCCTTTTGCTTTGATCGACGGTCAAGAGCCTTGCCCATTTTCACAGCGTCAATGGGGGCATAACGAACGTAGATCTCAGGGTCGCT
>JAGWWT010000049.1 GCA_018970245.1 Patescibacteria group bacterium | reverse complement strand
CCTATCGATTGCACGAATCCATTCATGGCGGCGATGAACTTGCTGCGGCCATAATGCTGGGCCAGGGCTTCGGCCGCATCGTTGGATGAGACCATGAGCAACGGGTACATGAGGTCGCCCGCAAGGAACGTCTCTCCTCCTCTGAAGCCTGCCGTATTGCCGTAAGCGGCTATGACGGAAGGCGCGATCGTCACCTTGTCATCGGCCGGGATCAGTTTTTTCGCGACAGCTGCAGTCACCAGCTTGGTTATGGACGCGATCGGCATCACTCGATCCGGATCCAGAGAGAGCGTCGACCCAGACACGGTCCCGAGCCGGGAAAGGTCCTTCACCAGATATGAGGCGGCTGTGATCTTGCCGTCATCTGAAGACGGGAGAGACATGACCGCGGCGTCTATGAGGTCTTCCTCCTGGCTGGCGCTCCACGTCACTTTCCTAGTCAGGCCGTTGATGGAGGTGCCGTCGGTGGGCTTTGGCATCACGGCGTCGGCCATGGCGCCGAGGACCGGCAGCTTGATCGAACCGAGCTGCGGCGATATGGCGGTCCAGGCCATCCCTGCGCCATAGGCCACGAGCAAGCTCGCGGCCACCACAGCCGATCCGCCGAATACGACGAGGAAGAACCTATTCATGGCCCAAGTCTACACTATTGTGCGGCGCCTTGGCGATAGAAGACGTTGGCGCCGTACCGCACATCCACATATTCGAGCTGCAGGGGCTTTCCGTTCGCGGCGGCATCGCCCTTCATCTTGTCCCAGAATGAGATCAAATTCGATGCCTGGTCAGAGAACGGGCTATCGTCATCCATATATATGACTGTCAATCCTGAGCCGCCGGTATCGGCCGAAGCAGAAGCTCCTCCATTGCGGACGTATATCTCGTACTGTCCGCCATCCTTCATGAGGACGCCGGCTATGTCGAATCCGGCGTCTTTGAGCGTCTGAAAAAGCGATTGGAGCGCGGTGAATTCAGGGGTCGACGTGGCGCGCATCCCGACAGCCGATCCTGGTCCCGAAGGCTCATTCAGGCCTGGCTCGAAATATGTGTCGTACGCGTCTCCGGAGAACGCCGGCGCAGTCCCGTAGATGATGCCGTCCGCATCGGCGAAATAGCAATCGCTCTCTGCTGTCCCGCTGAAGTCCGGAAGGCTGGCGCAGACCACGGCCGCAGGCGACTTCTCGGTTACCGTGACCGAAAGGCTCTGCGTCCCGATCCTTTGGACGGAGACTGAGTCGATCCGCGGCGAAGCCGCTTTGACTGCGCTCGCCACTGCTGAACGCGGATAGATCACGGTGTCATCCTTCGGAAAAAGGCCGAGATAATCTCCCTTCAAAGCGCCGAGAGCAGCGGTCTGGATCTGACCCTGGAGATCGGGATCGGCTCCAAAGACGCTCACTGAAGATATCGCGAGCGATGGCAAGCGGGCCAGCCTTGAAACGCCCCAGACTGCCAGGACGGCTATGACCGCGCTCAGGCCTGCCAAGACCCATTTCCGCGCCTTCCGGCGCTCGACGAATCTCTTCGACTGCCTGGACGTTAGTCTCGATCTGGCGTACATGGCTTTATCCCTTCTTCTGTATCGCCTTCGCGATAGTCTTCGCGCCGAAATATGGCTGCAAGGCATCCGGTATCCTGATGCTGCCATCGGCTTGCTGGTAATTCTCGACCAGCGAGACAAGGATGCGAGGGGTCGGGATGGCGGTGGAGTTGAGCGAGTGAGCGTACTTGAGCTTGCCGTCGGCGTCCTTGTACCTGATATTGAGGCGCCTGGTCTGGAAATCATGGAAATACGAAGCCGATGAGATCTCGCGGTACTTGGATTCCTTGGGCACCCAAAGCTCGATGTCATACTTCTTGACCTGGCCCAGGCCTAGGTCGCCGCCGCAATTGACGACTGTCCTGTAAGGGATGCCGAGAGACTCGATGAACTCCTCTGTGTTGCGGTTGATCTCTTCATGGGTTCTGACCGACGTCTCATGGTTGGCCTCGCAGAGGACGACCTGCTCGAATTTCTGGAATTCGTTCACGCGGATGAGGCCTTTCATGTCCTTGCCATGGGCGCCCGCCTCTCGCCTGTATGATGGCGAGAATCCTATATAGCGCTTGGGCAACGCCTCGGCTTCGAGGACCTCGTCGGAATGGAACCCCATGATCGGCACTTCGGCCGTTCCGGCCAGATAGTCGTCGTCCTGGGTGCGATAGGCGTCTTCTTCGCCGCCCGGCAGATATCCCGTGCCATACATCATGAGCTTCCTCACTATGGCGGGAGGCATGACCGGCACGAAGCCCTTGCCCGAGAAGAATTCCAGGGCATGGTTCCATATGGCGAAGCAGAGCTTCACGCCATCGCCTATGAGGAAATATCCGCGGAAGCCGTGGACTTTGGAGCCGCGTTCGAGATCGAGCATGCCGAGGGCGGTCATGATCTCGATATGATCCTTCGGCTCGAAGCCGAACTCCGGCTTGTCTCCCCAGCTCTTCGTCTCTACATTGTCGGCATCAGAAGCGCCGTCCGGCACGGAAACATCCGGGATGTTCGGCACGCGGAGCATCATGGCCTGCCAATCCTTCATGACCGACTTCAGCGCCTCATCGTCTTTTTCCAGCGCAGACTTGACCTCCTTCATCTGGGCGATGAGCTTGGTGCGGTCCTCCGGAGAGCCGGCGGCCGCGATCTTCTGGTTGGCGGCGTTCTGCTCTGCCCGGCGCTTCTCCACGGCGGCCATGAGTTCGCGCCTCTTGTCGTCGAGGGCGATGAGCTCGTCTATCTTGAAATCGATGCGCTTCTTCGCAGCCGCAGAGGAGACCAGATCCTTGTTCTCGCGGATGAATCTTATATCGAGCATAGTGCCCGCAGTCTAGCACATTTTCATGGTTTCTTCATGGTCTTTTTATCCGTTATTTAGCCTGCTTTCACCGCATCTTCATCGGGGGCGCATATAATGCATGACGAAATGGATGCCAGCGGAATCGGACTAGGCGGATCGTGTGATATAAGGGTCATTCGACGCGATGACTTTCCTGAGACTCTTAAGAACATGAAGTACCCGCCGAAGCGGCTTTATCTGCGAGGTCGCTTCCCTGCTCCGGTCGAACAAAAATACCTCTGCGTAATAGGCTCCAGGAAATGGACCAGGTACGGACAAGAGTGCGCTTCCAGGCTCATCAACGGATTGAAAGGCTATCCTATCAGCATTGTTTCTGGCCTAGCTGAAGGGATAGATGGCATCGCGCACGAAGCAGCGCTCGAAGCCGGGCTGCATTGCGTCGCATTCCCGGGCTCGAGTTTGGATTGGGATCAGATCTTCCCGCAATGCCATACAGGTCTGGCGAAGCGCATAGTCGCCAGCGGTGGAGCATTGCTCTCTCAATGGGCTCCTGGATATCCCACCGGCAAGTGGGCGTTCCCAGCTCGAAACCGCTTGATGGCTGGCCTGTCTCATGCCATTCTCATCATAGAGGCAGGCAAGAGATCCGGATCGCTCATGACTGCAAAATATGCGGAAAATTTCAACAGAGACGTATACGCAGTGCCGGGGTCGATCAACGCGCCGCTTTCCTATGGTACTCACATGCTCATAAGGCGCGGCGCAGCATTGATCACTGACCCGATCGATCTCTTGCAAGAGCTCGGCTTCAAGGTCGATGCTGATCATTCTAGCGGCGGCCCTCAATACTTGCCGGAATCCGTGCGCGCCGATCATCTTGCGATGAGAATGATATCTTTGATATCGCTAGAGGATGTCTGTACCGGCCTGCTCGTTTCCAAACTCAAAGCTTCGATCCAAGATATCAATGCCAGTCTCTCTCTTCTAGAGATAAACGGGCTGATACAGATCGAGGGAGATACAGCTAGCCTCATTCGGTAGTTTGAGGCTAACTACGATCGGCTGACTATGATCGGCGCTTAGCGGCTGGTCGCACCTGGCAACAGGTCACGCCGCTTTTTTCATTTACAGAAATCCATTTGCACGATATAATCAACGGCTTAGTTGAGCCGTCCCACAGAAAAATTACAACACACTGAGGACCTGATCGACGTTTCGTTCGATCATGAAGGACATGAATATGCCGTCCGCCAGCGGACGTGACCGAATGTTCCTTTATTGATCAGCCCTCCGCCGATTCTTTGCCAATTCAATGCGCGCCATGTAATACTAACCGAGCGATCGATCTGAAGCGCCATTCAATCCGCGCCCGCACAGGATCGCGCAGCCGCAACACAACGGTGAAACTCCTCATAGTCGAATCCCCATCCAAAGCCAAGACCATCTCCAAATACCTCGGAGACGGCTTCGTCGTGCGCGCCTCCGTCGGCCATATCCGCGACCTCCCCAAGTCCAACAAGAAAGCCGTCGATATCGAGAACGGATTCGTGCCCCATTACGAGATCGTCCCAAAGAATGAGCCCGTGATAGACGAGATCGCCCGCGAGGCCGGAAAAGCCAGCGAGGTCATCCTGGCGACCGATCCGGACCGCGAAGGAGAAGCCATCGCCTGGCACATAGCCGAAGTCCTCAAGGACCGCCTCGGCGCGGGCATAAAGAAGAAGCTCAAGCGCGTCACCTATCACGAGATCACCAAAGACGCCGTGCTCGAAGCCCTGGACCATCCGCGAGACATCGACGAGCACCTCCGCGAGGCTCAAGAAGCGCGCCGCGTCCTAGACCGCATCGTCGGCTACGACCTTTCCGGGCTCATATGGAAGAAAGTCCGCTACGGCCTCTCCGCAGGACGGGTCCAATCGCCCGCCCTTCGCATAATAATGGAGCGCGAGCGCGAGATCCGCGCATTCAAGCCCGAGACTTTCTGGACGATCGCCGGCGAATGGGCCACTTCCAAGAATGAGACGATCAGGCTGGCCTGCTCCGATGAGCCGCGCGAAAAAAAGAGAGTCGATGAGATATTGGATACGGCCAAGCGCGAGCCGTGGCGCGTCTCCGACATCGAAGAGTCAGAGCAGAAGCGCTCGCCGCGCGCGCCTTTCATCACGTCCACCCTCCAGCAGGCCGCGAGTTCCCGGCTCGGCTTCTCGCCATCACGGACGATGGGCATAGCCCAGAAGCTATACGAGGCCGGCGCCATAACATATATGCGCACGGACTCGACCAATCTAGGCGCACAAGCCGTGGCCCAGATAGCCGCCATCGTCGAGAAGAGCTTCGGCAAGCAATATCTGCAGGTCCGCAAATTCACGACCAAGAGCAAGAACGCCCAGGAAGCCCACGAAGCCATCCGTCCGACCCATTTCGCCAAAGCCTCCGCTGGCCACACCGATGAACAGAAGAAGCTCTATAGATTGATATGGCAAAGGGCCGTCGCTTCGCAGATGGCTGATGCCAGGATCGCGCGCACTAAGGTCATCGCCAACACCGATGGAGACAAGCTGCCGCCTTTCGAGGCTACGGGTTTCCGCGTGCTCTTCGACGGATGGCTCAAGGTGGACTACGAAGCGATCGGCGATGAAGTCAATCTGCCCAAGGTCGCCAAGGGCGAGAGGCTCAGCCTGAGATCGATAGACTCGCAGGAAAAGCAGACCCAGCCGCCATCGCGATACACCGAAGCCGGGCTCATCAAGGAGCTCGAGAAAAGAGGTATCGGCCGGCCTTCGACTTACGCTTCTATCACGAAGACGATCGAGGATCGCGGATACGTCGACATCGAGAACAAATCCCTCCGCCCGACAGACACTGGCGACGTCGTTTCGAGCTTCCTTGAAGAATACTTCCCTTCCTACATCAGCGATAATTTCACTGCCGATATGGAGAACCAGCTCGACGAGATCGCGAGCGGCGAGCGGACCTACGAGAAGACGTTGAAGGACTTCTATGGCCCATTCCACAAAGAAGTGAAGTCGAAGGAGAAGCTCGAGAAAGCTAACAACCTCGGCAAGGCTGATCCGCGATTCAAATGCCCCGTCTGCGGCGCTTCGCCTATGGACATCAAGCTCGGCAAGAATGGCAAGTTCCTCTCATGCCCGCGATATCCGGAATGCGAGGGCGCGCTCACGATCGACGGCCTAGAATTCAAGAAAGACGAGCCGATCGGCACTGACCCAGGCACCGGCCTACCGATCTTCGTCCTGAATGGCCGCTTCGGCCCATACGTCCAGCTCGGCACGATGCCGCCGAAAACAGCCAAGCGCAAGAAGGGCGAACCTAAGGCGCCAAAGCTTCCGAAGCCCAAAATGGCATCTATTCCGAAGACAATAGATCCGATGAAAGTCACTGTAGCCGACGCATTGAAATATCTGAGCTTGCCGAAGGTGCTCGGCACGGATCCAAAGACTGGCAAAGAGATCACCGCTTCGATCGGCCGCTTCGGCCCATTCATCGTCGAAGACGGCGATTTCCGCTCGGTCAAAGCTCCAGACGACATATACACGATCACCCTCGAGCGCGCGCTCGAGATCCTTTCACAGCCCAAGAAGCCGCGCGGCTTCCGCCGAAAGGCCAAAGA
>JAGWWT010000093.1 GCA_018970245.1 Patescibacteria group bacterium | reverse complement strand
CCCGGAACAGTCGCCACTGAGCCCGGAACAGTCGCCACTGAGCCCAGTGCAGTCGCCACTGAGCCCGGAACAGTCGCCACTGAGCCCAGAGCAGTTGCCTGTGAGTCGACTGCGGTCGCCTGTGAGAGCCTGTGGCATTCGGTGTAGAACTGGATTCATTTTCAAACTCCTGTCGCTTGGCTGTCGCGTTCAAAATCAGAGTGCTGGCTGTCCACGTCCCCCGAGGCAGCGTCGGGCAGGGATGGCGCGAGGCTTCGTGCCCCGCCCGCGCGCGGACTGCGCGTTAATTCATCTATGAACCAGTCCACAACACGAGAATCACGCATGATGCGTTCGAGTTCATCAGGTTCATTTGGAAAACACATGGTCAGTCTCCCTGGGCGATTTTGAGTGCTTCGGATGCTAGTATTCCAATAGGCGCATCGGTGCCCGCATAAAATTCTGAGATTTTAGTGGCCACTGCCACCAGCGCTTCATGCGCATTGCAGGCGCGAACGATGAAGGCGGCATGCCGGTGGTTGGCTGGAATTTTGGCACTTCCGCAATGCGCAATCACTTCCCCATACCCGCAACCCCTTTCTTGACGGATGATTGTGATGGGGTCGGTATCAGACTCAATCATGTACGGCGTCGGTGTGTGATTCATGTTTGCCATCTCCTCTGTTACGTGGATTGCCGCTCCATGAGTTCACGGGCCGTTTCGCGGTCCATCCCGCTTTGCAGGAGCGCATCGTAGTTGGTATTTTCGTGCCGGTCGGCCGTAATAGCGCCGATGCGCGCGCATTCCTGCGCGTCTATTTCCCCGCGTCTATATGCGGCAAACGCGCGGCTGTCGGGCCGCACGCCCAACTGATCGGCCTCGCTGGCGATTCGCTCCTTGCGCTGCTTGCGTGCGGCCCTGCGGCGTTCGACTTTGGTCTCGGCCATGCAGTGCGCGAGATAGCTTTCCGGCACGTAGTAGCCGATGACTGGACGAGGGCGTCGTTTGCTCCCACCCCATCCCTCCAGCTTCTGGAGCATGAGCGGGCAGTGCGTTGCGAGCTGTCCGCGTAGTGGCACCCACCCGGGAGGAAGCACAGCTACCTGACCGTACTTGTTTGCGGTCTTGATTGATGCCGCATAGGTGGCCTGTTCTGATTCCGAAAATTCGACTCGTGTCATGTTTGCCATCTCCTCGAAGTTGATGTTTTCCGACGTCCCTATGGTAGCCTTTTGCAATAAAATTGCAACCCATACCCCCCCACTTGCAAAATATATTTTTTATGCCATAGTACACCCATGAAACCACGCAAGAG
>JAGWWT010000013.1 GCA_018970245.1 Patescibacteria group bacterium | reverse complement strand
ACAGGCTAGTTCCGCCTAAGAGTTCATATCGACGGCGGAGTTCGGCACCTCGATGTCGGCTCACCACATCCTGGGGGTGGAGAAGCTCCCAAAGGTTTGGCTGTTCGCCAATTAAAGTGGTACGCGAGCTGGGTTCAGACCGTAAGTTAGTTGAAAGTCCATAAAGCCATAAAGTCCATAAAGTCAGAGCGATTTGCCATGACTTTACAAGACTTTATAGACTTTCGACTTTGGACTGATTTACCGTCTGAATCCCGAGGTTGGATGAATGGATCCCACCATTCAATGTATAAGACTTGTCCACGGCGGTCTCGAAAAGCGATTTTCGATGACACAGTTGACTGATATCGGTGAAGCCCGTATCTCCGGGAGGGGAGCGAGGTAACACCTAGGGAAGACAGAGTCATAAAGTTGAAAGACTTTACGGACTTGTGTCGCCCGTAGAGACTACACGTCAACCATCTTCCTCTTTGCGTGAAGCCACGCGACGATAAAAGATGATCATATAGTCCATTCCGCACTGCAAGGTGCGAAAAGAAGCGTGAGACAGGTTGGTCTCCTATCTGCTGCAGGCGTTGATACTTGAGGGGAATTGACTCTAGTACGAGAGGACCGAGTTGAACGAACCTCTGGTCTACCGGCTGTCGTGCCAACGGCACCGCCGGGCAGCTATGTTCGGATCGGATAAGCGCTGAAAGCATATAAGCGCGAAGCCGGCCCCAAGATCAGGTATCGGTGAGGCCCGTGAGAGATGATCACGTTGATAGGCTTTAGGTGTACGCGCCGCAAGGCGTTGAGCCGTGAAGTACTAATCCGCCGATCCTATTAGGAACTTTGTGCGTCGGCTTGTGATGCCGGCATTGCGATGACGATTTGAGGTATGATCTACGCAGTTGAATCCTGCGTTCTGGTGGTTCGGCGCTGTGGCACCACCCGTTCTCATTCCGAACACGGAAGTGAAACGCAGTTGCGGCGATGATAGTCCTACGGGGCGAAAGTAGCTTGCCGCCAGAACATAGGATTCAAAAGTGGTATAATAGTTGGAGCATTTATAAGCCCAAAATTATCCATATGGATCAAACAAATACTCTGATAGGCCCAGGACAGCTGCTCAAGAATGCCTGGAATACGCTGTCCAAGCATTGGCAGATCTTCGCCATGATCGCTCTGGTGCCGACGGCGATCAAGGTCGTCGCCGTGCTCTTCGCGATCACCGTCATCGGCTTGCCTATAGCCATACTCCTGGTCATAGCTTCCATAGCATTCACATTAGCCATGTATATAGGTGTGATCGATGCCGTGAATAGGTACTCGACCGATGCTGGCGCCGCTCTCACGGCCAAGGGCCAGTATAAGCTCGGCTTTTCGATGTTCTGGTCTTTCTTGCTCGTAGCTATCATCGCTTGCCTGGTATCCTGGGGATCATTCGTGCTCCTCATCATCCCCGGGATAATAGTCGCGGTCTATACCTCTATGTACGCCTTTGCCAGAGTCCTCGATGATAAGCGCGGCTTCGCGGCCTTCGCGGAGAGCTATTCGCTGGTCAAAGGCCATTGGTGGGCTGTGTTCGGCAGGGGAGTCCTTGCAGCCGTGATAGTCATCCTATTCAGCGCGATCGTGAGCGCGATATTGGCGCTCATACCTATTCTCGGTCCGATCGTCTCCAGCTTCATCGTCACTGCCGCAGCTGTCCCATTCATCGTCTCATATACTCGTGACATCTATGCGGACCTGAAGCGCGTCCGCCAGCCTGATGTGAAGACTTCCGCCTTCAAGGGCTGGCTCATCGCCTTCATAGTCATCGGCATCCTGGCTGTCATCATCCTGCCATTCACGGTCTTTTCCGCTCTCTGGGCGGCGCGCGGCTGGATACCGGCGCAGGATCGCCAGGGCAGCTATGCGCCTTATGATTCGGCGCCTTTTGACAATGGCGGCATGACCGGCACAGTGCCGATACCGGTCGCTACCCAGTAGGCATGTCTTCCTGGTCGCAAAAACGCCGGCTCATATACCTCTCGATCGCGGCGATCGTCGCCGTGGGCGCTGTCGGCCTGCCACTATTCCTGCGCTTCTACAAGCCGCCTTCATGCTTCGATGGCGTGAAGAACGGCAATGAGCAGGGCGTGGATTGCGGCGGCTCGTGCCAGAAGCTCTGCCCCGACGCATTCATCCCGGCAAGGGCGGACTGGGTCAGGTTCGAGAAGATGGCCCCTGGCGTCTACAACCTCGCGGCTTACATAGTCAATCCGAACGTCGCCGGCGGCGCGCACGACGTGCCTTTCCACATCGTCCTCTTCGACTCTTCGGGCGTCCCCATATCCGATGTGTCCGGGACAGTGACAATACCGCCGCACCGGAACACCCTCGCTTTCATCCCGAATGTCGACGTAAAGAAGAGCGTCCCCATAAAGGCCATCTTCGAGTTCACTGCGCCGCCCGATTGGACTTCCGAGACGGATCCGCTAGGCGCGCTCTCCATCTCCGATCTGAACTACACAGAGGGGGCTTCCGGCTCGTCATTCCAGGCCACTCTGAGCAACTCCAGCGTCCAGCCGATAGGGCCTCTCGAGGTCTATGCCGTCCTGTATGACAAGGACCACAATGCCGTCGGATTCTCCAAGACCATAGTCGATCAGGTGCCGCCGGGCGGGTCGGCTGTCGCGCCATTCACCTGGCCGATCGACAGGAATGGCGCGGTCATTTCCCAGGAAGTCCTGCCTGTGGCAGAATAGTAACCGGCTCGGGATGGACCGGGCCGGCCACGATGCAGAACCAAAGCCTGCTCAACCGCATAGACTGGATCCTCTTCCTCGCCATCCTGCCCATTCTCGGGGCGGGCCTGATCACCATGCATTCGTTCACGGGCGACGCGACTTATGCGTCGCACCAGATGATCTGGATCGCCGCGTCCATGGTCGTCTTTTTCGGCTTGGCGACGCTGGATGTCAGGTTCCTTAGGTCTACTTGGGTCTCCGTCGCGCTCTTCGCGATCTCTGTCGCGCTGCTCGGCGCGCTCATGGTCCTCGGTCGCATATCGCACGGCGCTCAGAGCTGGTTCTCGTTCGGCGCGTTCTCGTTCCAGCCGTCGGATTTCGCAAAGATCGCGCTCATCATCGTCCTGGCGAAATATTTTTCGCGGCGCCATATCGAGATCGCCGATTTCAAGCACATCGTCATATCCGGCCTCTACACATTCGTGCTCTTCGTCCTGGTGCTATTGCATCCAGACTTCGGATCGGCTCTCATAATATTCCTGGTCTGGCTCGGCATGATCATGGTCTCAGGCATCTCCAAGAAGCACCTCTTCGCCATGATCGGCATAGTGGCGATATCGTTCGGCCTGCTCTGGAGCTTCGGCTTCAAGGAGTACCAGAAGCAGCGCATCGTCAATTTCATCAATCCGCTGGCCGACATCCACGGCGCCGGCTATAACGCTTACCAGTCGACCATCGCCGTCGGCTCCGGCGAATTGTTCGGAAAGGGAGTGGGGTACGGCACGCAGTCGCGCTTGAGGTTCCTGCCGGAATACCAGACGGACTTCATCTTCGCGGCTTTCGCCGAGGAATGGGGATTCGTGGGGATCGTGATCTTGTTCGGGCTTTATGGGGTGATCATATGGCGCATCATCTCGATCGCCAGCCGCGGCGCGACGAATTTCGAGATCCTATATGGCGCGGGCGTAGCCGTCTTCTTCATCGTCCACATCGCCGTGAATGTGGGCATGAATATGCACCTCCTGCCGGTCACGGGCACGCCTCTGCCGTTCATGAGCTATGGCGGCACGCATATAATGAGCGAGTTCATCGCGCTCGGGCTCCTCATGGCCATGAGCGCTTACGCCCGCCCGGCCCATAAGGACGCGGACAGGAATGAGTTCATCGGGCCGCAGTGATCATCGAGAATGGGCCGTCTCTGCGCATGACAGTGCTCTGCCGGACTGCTTTCCAAACGGAAAGTCAGGTCATAGATCTTCATCTGTTTGATTGGTTTTGAATCTTTTGGCAAGTCGGCTTTTTCCCGACTTTCCATTTGGAAAGCATATGAAAACAGTGTGCCCAGTAGAGCCGCGCTGTCTCGCGGCGCCGCGCACCTTCTTGAACCGCCGCCCTATTTCTGCGCCGTCAATGATCCCGGTTCCCTCCTTCCATCTTCGACGACCGCCCCCTTCATCCTCGACGCGCGGGTCGAATATAGCCCCTCCACCAGCCAGATCATCCGATCGAACCCGAATTTCGTAGAGACCCGTTCCTTGAGAGCCGCTCCATACTTCCTCCGCTCGTCAGGGTGCTCGATCATGAACGAGATAGCGTGCGAGAGCTCGCGCGGATTCTTGGGCTGTACTAGGATGCCCGACTTCATGTCCTCGATGATCTCCGGGACGCCGCCCACTGTCGTGGCCACGACCGGCAGGGAAGCCGATCCCGCTTCTAGGAGCGCATATGGCGCCCCCTCCTTGACTGAAGGCAGGACGAAGACGTTGAAGGCTTTGAGGTACTCGGCGGCATTATCCATGTATCCCGCCAGGAAAAAGGCGCTATCGAGCTGCTTCTCCTTCGACATTGCCTGAAGGGAAGCGCTCTCCTCGCCATCGCCTATGACGATGCAGATCATCCCCGGATGCTGGGCCTTGACGATGGCCGCCGCTTCCACGAGATAGCCGATGCCCTTGTTCGGGTGAAGCTCGGCGATCGTGCCGACGACGGTCTTCTTGCCGAATTCGGCCGGTTCCATGCCGATCTTCTTCGCCAGCGCCTGCTTGGCGCCGTCGACCGAATATAGCGTCTGCGCCTTCATGCCAGGATGGATGAGCTTGAGCTTGCTCTTCACGCCCGGAAAGCGCGCAGCCTGCTCGAATTCCCGCTCGGAGAGCAGGATGGTGGAGTGAGTGAAGAGCATGGTCAGCCAGGAGAAGAACCTGATGAGGAGCTTCTGGCCCAGCGGCCTGTCCTCGTTGAA
This sequence comes from Patescibacteria group bacterium, assembly GCA_018970245.1. Taxonomy (GTDB): domain Bacteria; phylum Patescibacteriota; class Minisyncoccia; order Phycocordibacterales; family PALSA-1337; genus C7867-002. The sequence continues at coordinate 28,828 of JAGWWT010000013.1, read as the reverse complement.
TGCCCATCCATGGACCGTTTGGACCACGAATGGCACCCGAAGCATCCGGCCGGCCACGGAACCGAGCCCGGCTGCTTTCGTGCTGTGCAGATGGAGGACGTCCGGCCGCTTGTTCCGGATGACATGCCATATCTCCTTGAGCGACCCCGCATCCTTTCCGACCGATATGTCCCGCTGCATGCTGGAGATCGAGAAAGTATAGATGCCTGCCGCTTCGAGCTTCTGCTTGAGGAGGCCTTCGCCGCCGAGGGCCACCCAGACTTCGTGGCCCTTCTCCTTCATGGCCGTGGCCAGGTCGAAGACGTGCCGCTGGGCGCCGCCCCAGTTCGACTTGGTTATGACATACATGATCTTCATCCGTCTAAAGCTAGCACGAGTATTATGCCGCGCCAAGAGCGGCTGCTGGCATGGATGCGGCGCGTTTTGGCCTTGAAACAGGCCAAAAACCATGGTAATATCTCGACCATGTCCGGCTTTTCCAATTCCCGTTCCACGGCCACCCTGATCGTCGGCGACGCGCTGGCTTACGTTTTCTCGCTCATTCTGACCCTTGCTATCCGTTACGGCGAGATCCCCGGGCGGTCGCTCCTGGGCGAGCATATGAGGTCGTTCTCGATCCTCATAGTCATCTTCATCCTCGTCAACTTCTCGGCCGGCCTGTACGACAAGCGCGCCGCCCTGGTCCGCAACGGCTCGCGCAACCTCTTCTTGACGATCCAGATCATCGACATCGTCATCGGCGTGGTCTTCTTCTATTTCGCGCCGGTGTCGATCGCTCCGAAGGCCAACTTGGTCATATATTTCATAGTGGCGACCGCCATGCTCTATTTCTGGCGGACGATCATGTATCCCGTGGTCTCGCACGCCAGGCGCCAGCCGGCCATCCTGGTCGGTTCGGGGCCAGAGATCGAGGATCTTCGCCTGGAAGTGAATGGCTCGAGCCGATATGGCCTCATCTTCGTGGAGACTATCGATCCTCATGCCTATAGCGGCAGGCCGGCCGACCTGGCCAAAGCCGTCTCTTCGTCTGTCGCCGATTCCCGCGCCCAAGCCGTGGCAGCCGACATGTACGACGAGGACGTCGAATCGGCCATGCCGTCCCTATATCCTCTGGTCTTCAGCGGCGTGCAAGTCATCGACGCCGAGCGCCTCTATGAATCCATCTTCGACCGCGTGCCTCTCTCGATCGTTTCGGAGCGCTGGCTGATAGAGCAGTCCAATGCCGTTCTGGCGAGCCGCGTCGTCTACGACGGGCTCAAGCGCCTGATCGACATAGCGATCGCCGTCTTCGGCGGGATCGTCTCGCTGGTCTTCTATCCATTCGTCTGGGCGGCCATAAAGATGGAAGATGGCGGGCCGCTTTTCATCACACAGACGCGCACTGGCAAGAATGGCAGGCAGATCCGCATCACCAAATTCCGCACCATGTCAGGCAACGATGAAGGGAAGTACGGATCGGAAGGCGTCACCAAGAATAAAGTCACCAAAGTCGGCGCATTCCTCCGCAAATCCCGCATAGACGAGTTCCCGCAATTCTGGAACGTCCTCAAGGGCGACCTTTCCATGGTCGGCCCGCGCCCGGAGCTGCCGGCTCTCGTGTCGGTCTATGAGAAGGAGATCCCATATTACAGCGCGCGCCATCTGGTCAAGCCTGGCGTCATCGGCTGGGCGCTCATCTACCATCAGGCGCACCCTCATCATGCCATCGATACCGAAGAGACGGCCAACAAGCTGTCATACGACCTCTTCTACATAAAGAACCGCTCATTCGGACTGGACCTGAAGATCGTTTTCAGGACGATCCAGGTATTATTGAGGAGGCTTGGCAAATAGCCAAAAATCCGTACAATAGGCCCTACTATGCTGAAACACCGCGCCCGGGCAGTGATGCTCCTCGTAGCCGCCGTCGTCGTGGGCTATTTCGTTTATGCGACCAATGGCCCTGGGGCCAGCCACCCATTCGTGCTCGGCCTCGACCTTTCCGGCGGGACGCATCTCGTCTATCAGGCTGACGTATCCAAGCTCGCACCTTCAGACATACCGGACGCGATGACCGCTCTCCATGACGATGTCGAGCGCCGCGTCAACGTCTTCGGCGTCTCCGAGGCCGTGGTCCAGACGGAGCAGGGAGCCGCTCTCTCTTCGGCTCAGGCCGCTTACAAGCTCATCGTCGAGCTGCCCGGCGTGACCAATGTCGACGAGGCTGTGAAGGCCATCGGCGCAACCCCGGAGCTAGATTTCAGGCTGGCCACCGCCAAGGACTTCCAGGCATTCCAGGCCTCGACCACTCTCCAGAGCGAGTCTACGACGACCCAGCAAGCCGCCTATCTCGCCATGTTCAAGCCCACCGGCCTCAATGGAGGCATGGTCAGCAAGGCCACTCTCCAGTTCAACAGCACCACCAATGAGCCGGTGGTCGGCCTGAATTTCAACAGCGACGGCACGGCGCTATTCGACAAGATCACCAAGGAGCATACCGGCGACTATCTCGGCATCTTCCTCGACGGCCAGCCCATAGAGGTCCCGGTCATCCGAGAAGAGATCCCGAGCGGGCAGGCCCAGATCTCCGGCGGATTCACCGTCGCTCAGGCTCAAGAGCTCGTCCGCAACATCAATTTCGGCGCGCTCCCGATACCGATAACCCTCATCTCCAGCCAGACTATCGGCCCCTCGCTCGGGCAGGAAGCCGTGAATGGCGGCATCAAGGCCGGCATCGTCGCCTTCATCATCATCGCCATCTTCCTCATCGCCTGGTACCGCCTGCCGGGATTGGTCGCGACCATCGCTCTCGCCATCTATGTCACTCTCTCGCTCCTCATCTTCAAGCTGGGCGTCTCGCCGACCATCATATTCTTCTTCTTCATCCTGATGCTCCTCGCCATGCGCTACCATTGGGGCTTCGGCTTGGCTGCCATCTTATTCTATGTCGTATCGGCGTTCTCGCCAGGGGCGCTGGCGCCAGTCACTCTCACCGCGGCGGGCATCGCCGGATTCATCCTGTCGATCGGCATGGCCGTGGACGCCAACATCCTCATCTTCGAGCGCATGAAGGAGGAGCTCGCCAAAGGGGCGACTATCCCTGACGCGATGCAGCACGGCTTCGAGCGCGCCTGGCTGTCGATCCGCGATTCGAACATCTCTTCTGTCATCACGGGCTTCGTCTTGTATCTCTTCGGGTCGACGTCCATAGTCACCGGCTTCGCCTTGGTCTTCGTGGTCGGCGTGGTCGTATCGATGTTCACGGCTATCACCATCTCGCGCCTCTTCCTTTACGCCTTGGCGCCGCAGAGGGAAGGCAAGATCTCGAGGTTCCTCATTAGCAACGGATTCCGCTTTTAACTACCATGTGGGTTGTAAATAACAGAAAGATATTCTACACGTTCTCAGGCCTCCTCGTGGCCGCTTCGCTGGTCGCGCTCTTCGTGTTCGGCCTGAAGCCCTCCATCGACTTCACCGGCGGAACGCTCATAGACGTCCAATACCAGGCCGCCGGCGCGCCGGATCAGAATGCCATCAGCGCGGCGCTGGCGCCGATCGATCCGCAGGCCTCGGTCCGTCCTTCCGGCCAGGATGAATACATCGTCAGGATGAAGCCGATCGACGAGGCTGGCAAAGTCCAGGTCTACGCGGCCTTGCATGCCGTGGATGTCGGCCAGAGCAGAGCCGCTTCGTCGACCGCATCAGCCGCCTCCTCTGTGGCCTCCTCCTCTGTGGCCGCCTCCTCTGCGGCCGCCTCTTCGACCGCATCAGAGTCGGTCTCTACGGCCTCTCCGATAGCCGCCGTAGGCACGGTCAAGAGCTTCGACTCCGTCGGTCCGGTCCTTGGCGCCGAAGCCATCCGCAGGGCCTATGTCTCCGTCATCTTGGTCCTGATCGGGATCATCCTTTTCATCACTTTCGCATTCCGCAAAGTTTCCGAGCCGGTCCAGTCCTGGAAGTATGGCGTAACGGCCATCATCGGCCTCATCCACAACGTCCTCATCCCGATCGGCGTATTCGCCATCCTCGGGAGCGCGGCAGGCTACGAAGTCGACACGCTATTCGTGACGGCCCTCTTGGTCATCCTCGGCTTTTCGGTGCATGACACGATCGTCGTCTTCGACCGCGTGCGAGAGAATCTCCGCCTCCAGTCAGAAGGCCGCGGCCTGAAGAAACCGTTCGCCGAAGTGGTGGGCATGAGCATAAGCCAGACTTTCACCCGCTCGGTCAACACATCTCTCACGACGCTCATCGCCCTGATCGTCCTGTACATTTTGGGCGGATCTTCGACGCAGCACTTCGCGCTGGCTCTCATCATCGGCATCGCCGCTGGCACATATTCGTCTATCTTCATCGGCTCGCCATTCCTGGTCACGATCGAGAAGTGGGGGAAGGGGGAGTAGAGAGTAGAGACTAGAGATTAGAGACTAGAGATTAGATATTAGATATTAGATATTAGAGAATAGAGAATAGGGAGCGGGGTGGCGCCGCCCGTCGGCTCTCTGGCGCCTGATCATGAGTGTGCTGCCACGACCGCTGGATCCGGCAAATGCCGCAATTAATGCCGCGGAGTATGTTGGATAAAAAAGAGCGCGGTCTGCGCTCACCACTCACCAATCATCGACCATATCGTAGTGCAGGGACAAGTATCTTCGCATCGACGCATGGCGTTCCGTCGGCCAGAGCGACAGATGTTGTCGCATCTTTGCGGCGAAGTCCAATTGGGCCTTATTGCGATCCTCCGATGGTGCTTCGAGCGGCAATCCCATGAGCTTGTCGAAAGATTCCTTTATACGCGTCTCGGACGCGTGCCAGGCTTTCTTGTCGCGCCGTCTGGATATCAAGAGGACGACGGATGCGATCATGAGCAAGGCTGGAATGAAGGCATAAAGGAAGAATGTGCCAGCATTCGTTAGCAAGGTCAGGTTTGTTTTCATAGTCTGGCGCCATCATATTCTTCTGTCTGATTTTTTGCAATCGAAAAAATTCCGGCAAATGCCGCGCCGAAAGCCTGTAACATTTCGCCGCTGATTTCGGTTATAATCATGCTATCGCTATGAATCCATCCGCTTCCATCGCCATGAATGGCTCGCAGCCGCGCCGCCGCTCAATGAAGCCGCTTCTTTTCGCCGTAGCCGGCCTGCTAGTCCTGGCCGCGATCGTTCTTGGCATCCAGCAAGTCCTCTATCTCCGCTGGGCTCACAGCTCATTCGAGAACTACTATTCATTCAGGGGCTGCGCTAGCCTGGTCAGCCGCGGATCAGACTTCGGCATCTGCAAGCTTCCAAATGGTCAGACCGAAAAGATCGTCCTCTATCAAGGCCGATGGTTCCTCGATGGCGACTTGCCGCAGTGCCTCATAAATATCGGCTCAACATGTCTCATCGATACACCGTAAACTTGAGGTCACAATATGTGACCTCATTTCATGGTATAATCACCCCATGTCGCAAACCGCGGCCTCTTCGCGCTTGTCCGTCATTCCGGCTGAGTCCATAGCTCAGAAGATCTTTTTCATACGTGGACAGAAAGTGATGCTAGATTCTGATCTGGCCATGCTATATGGAGTTTCTACAAAATATCTGAATCAGACTGTTCGCAGGAACTTAAGTCGTTTTCCCTCAGATTTCATGTTCCAGATCAAAGAAGAAGAGTTAGAATCTTTGAGGTTGCAATTTGCAACCTCAAAGATCGGAAGAGGTGGGAGAAGATATTCTCCATATGCTTTTACTGAGCACGGTGTAGCAATGATTTCGTCGATCCTTCATAGTTCAAGAGCGGTCGAGATGAATATTTTGATCATTCGGACATTCATCAAATTGCGTGAAATCCTGTCTTCCAATCGCGAGCTCGCAGCGGAAGTAGAGCTTCTTAAACGTGAACAGGATTCTCAAAGCGAGCACATCAAGAAGATATACAAAATCATCGCCAGGCTGATTTCCGAGCCGCCGAAACAAAAAGGCCCGATAGGTTTCCAACGCAGATCGCCGTAGATGGGTCACCACACCCCCGGGATGACCTTCTTGGTCCGCGCCTTGTAGGCGGGATACGCGTCGGGGAATAGCCGCGCCATGATCTCGTCCTCCTTCCGGACTGAGACGAGGAAATAGCCGACATAGATAGCCAGCACTAGCACCCACAGGATCCCGAATACCAATGCCGACCCCAAGACCGCCAGGAAGATGCCGGCGTATATCGGATGCCGTATATATGCATACGGGCCGGCGGTGACGAGCTCTGCGTCGGCCTTCTCGGACATGGGCATGCCCCAATTCCGGCCGAGATGGTAGCGGGCCCAGATGGCGAGCGCGATCCCCGAGAGGACTAGGACGGCGCCGATCGCGCGCAGCGCTGGATCCTCTATATATAGGAGCAAGAATGAGCCGGGCTTCATGCCGGAGATGCGGGCGAGGATGATCACAATGGGTATGAATATGATGCGCACGAGCCACCAGCGCAGGCTGGCCCGCTTGGCGGTCTTCTTGGCGAAGAGGGCTGATGCCGCCCATACCGCTATGAATATGACCCACATCCAGGCTGTCGCCACGCTTATCCAATCGGCGTATTGCATGCCTGGATTGTAGCACGCGCCAAAAGAGCGCGCATAAAAAACCGGCATCTTCGGGAGATGCCGGCGCGGTCGATCCGAAGCGCGGTCGATCCAGACCCGTTCAATTCAAAGCCAGGTCCGGCTCGGCGATCGCGAGCAGCGGCCGCCATTTCTGGCGTCTGATGGATCCCAGGTCTTTGATCGGCCTGGTTATGAATTCCACTTTCATGAGGCGTCCTCTGAAATAGAACTGGGCATTGAAGATGATCCCTCCGATCGACCCCATTATCCCGTATTTATATTCAGTGCCGATCGAGCCTCTCAAGCCGCAGCCGCTTTCATCGAGCGTCGATACTCGGACATTGTCGGTCAGCATCTTCTGGGCTGCCATGAGGAGCGAATTCCGGGCTTCATCGCTGAGTTTCCCGCCGTCGACCATGAGACAAAATATGTTATCCATAAAAAGGGCGTGTTTCACCGTAAAAGCTACCTCTGCTCGGCGCGGCAGTCAATGCCGGTCCGCCGATCAAAAAAGCGACCCGCAAGCGAAGCGGGTCGCAGGACAGAGACTGCATAGAGCAAAGTTGATCAGTCATCCGTCCAAATGAACACGAGCACGAGTATGCAGACGAGAACGATGAGCGTCCGGGCGAGCTTGGACTGCAAGTGGAATCCGAGCGCAACGGCGAAGGCGACGATCGCGGTCGATACCAAGATCCTGCTTATGAACGCGGTGACCGCTTCATCGCGTTTCGGTCGATTCTCGATCTGGTTCATATGGCACCTCTCATGGTTGTCAGGTTGATGTGCAGCTGGCATATGTGATACCACCGCACGCTCCCGCTGTCAACGCCCTCGGGCGCCTGTCATTTCTGGTACCTTACATGAATGGATAGCCTTTTTCAAGGCGCCCGTATAAAAAAAGTGGCCGCCCATGAATGGGAAGCCGCATGATGAAAAGAGCTGTCACTCTACAGCATCCTGTCGAAGAAGTACTGTCCGTCGAGAGTCGGGCTCAATTTGAATCCTTTCTCATCACCATACGCGTTTGAAAGCACTACTTGTGCTGCTGGATAGGGCGCCCTGATCCAGACGCCATGTTTGCGGCATAGATCTGTCAGACGCACGAGAAATTCCTGCGAGCGCGCATGAAGAGTGTGAGCGAGCCATGGCAGCTCCGGCCATAGTGCCTGTGCCGTCAGGGAAGCGCGATCGATATCACCGTCGTCGACTGGCCGGATCTTGCGCATATCCTCTAGGCTGATCGGCTGGATCAGAGGATCATTCAAGTCGAATGGCGACCCTAAGGATCGTCTCTTGACCGGTCCTCGGATGTCCCAATATCTGTGTCGAGGATCCTTTGCCACAGCGTGCCTGATTATGAGACCTAGCGGATTCACAGTCATGAGCCCGTAAAGGGGCCAGCCGAGATCTCGATTCAGGGCCGCCGCGAATTCATAGCAGCACCCGTCTAGATAGATCCCCAAAGACATCTTATGGATAGAATCCCGGTTTTCTTCGTCCAGGGGCGTGAATGTTATTGACATAGGTCATCGTCCTTTCTGACGGATATAAAATCATCTAAAACAGACTTTGTCAAACAAAAAAGCGGCTGCCCATGAATGGGAAGCCTACGAAGCGGCCACCCGATCGTCGGAATGTGCCTATTGACAAAAAGGGGATTTAGGTGTATACTGTACGCAGTGAAGGACGTTGAAATATAGCGCTGTCACGGGATAGCTTTTCGCATGTCTCCTCTTTAACGATCCATAGAGGTATGCGGCAAGCTATCTCGTGTGAGGTGGTGCAGTCAGTTACCTGGACTGGTAAAGGGGTACGTCCCCGCAAGGTAACGGTACGCGACTACCGGATCGCCCAAAAGGCGGACAACAGCGCGCTCCATTGACCTATGAAAAGAATGATTGGAAGACTGGCGACCAAGATCGCGGTGTGGGCCTACAGCGGAACGAGCACAGAAAACGAGTCTGGTCAGGCCCAAGACTGGGCGGATGAGATTCGGAGGTTCCACGAGGTCTGCCTGCAATGGCAAAATGAGTTCCTCGCATTGGCTAAGATATACAAAGATGTATCAGGTCAAAACATCAATCTCGGTCTGCTATATACGGGGATGCTTGATGAACCCGGCACGTATGGCAGCGGGGTCCCGATGTTTTGGACGACGCAAGATGACAACAGCCTGTTCGTCGTCCCTGGCAGCGAATTCAGCTACGGCGATATCAACAATCTCCGTAAAGGGATTGTTGATATGTTGGCGGTCAGACCCGCTGATTATCTGAAGCGCATCCGTATCGATTTGAAGCAGCAAGCCGCTTAATTCACAGCCCCCGCATGCGGCTTAATGTATGCTCGCCGAAAGGCAATGGAGATTTACGATCGCTCTTTGAGTGATATCGTAAGCGCAGCTAGACTTCGGTCCGGCTGCGCTTCTCTGTTTATGGGGATGATATAATCGGCTCATTCTTATGAAAGCTGCGATCCTCTACGCCACCTCGAATCCGGGCAAGATCCGGGAGATCGGCCGGCTATTCGGCTTCCATGGCCTCGAGGTCCACGCCTTGGCGGACTTCTTGCCGGGCGTCACACTGGATCCGGAGGAGAACGGCTCGTCCCTGGGCGACAATGCCCTCATCAAGGCCCGCGCCTACGCCGAAGCCGTCTCGGCCGCGCCTTCCATGCGGGGCCGGAGCTTCGTGGTCATGTCGGACGATACGGGCATATTCATAGACGGCCTCCATGGGGAACCGGGCATACGGGTCAGGCGCTGGGTGGGCAGGAAGATGAATGATGAAGAGATCATAGAGCATTGCCTAAGGTCGATGTCGGGGATCTCCGGTGAGGACAGAGCGGCCACATTCAGGACGGTCCTGTGCATGCTCCCGGTCTCGGCGGACGGCAAGGTAGGCGAGGCGGTCACGGCCGAAGGCGAGCTCCGCGGCCATATCCTCGAAGCCGCCTCCGCCAGCCGGCGGAGCTCGGCCGCTTCCACAACCACCGCGAACGCGCCATCGAGAAGGCCATACCGGTCATCAGGGGGATGGTGGGGAGGTGAGACATAGACTGGAAGTTGTGCTAGAGATACAGCCACAAACGCGCTATAGTTAAGTGGCGAATCATTGTTATGCCAAAATCTGCTGGTGCTAAAACCAAAGACAAAGCGGAAGGCTTTGAGAAGGCTCTCTTCAAGGCAGCCGATAAACTGCGCAAGAATATAGATGCCGCCGAATACAAGAATGTCGTGCTCGGCCTAGTCTTCTTGAAATACATTTCTGATTCTTTTGAAGAGCTGCATACCAAACTTGTAAAAGAAAAAGCAGAGGGGACGGGTGCTAATCCGGAAGATATTGATGAATATCGTCAGGTGAATGTCTTCTATGTCCCTGAAGAAGCCCGCTGGTCATATTTGCACGGACGGGCCAAGCTGCCGACTATTGGCGAAGATCTCGACAATGCTATGGAAGCAATTGAGAAGCTTAACCCGTCTCTCAAGGGCATTCTTCCAAAGGTGTTTGCTCGGCCCAATCTCGACAAGAATTCACTTGGTGGGCTGATTGACCTTATAGGAAATATTGCTCTCGGTGACGAGGAGGCTAAGTCGAAAGATATCCTTGGTCGTGTCTACGAATATTTCCTCGGCGAATTTGCCAATGCCGAAGGCAAGAAGGGTGGCCAATTCTATACACCAAAGTCGATCGTGAAGTTGATGGTTGAGATGACAGAGCCGCTCAAAGGTCGCGTGTACGATCCGTGTTGTGGTTCAGGTGGTATGTTCATTATGTCTGAAAAATTTGTGGAGTCACACCGAGGCCGTATCGATGATCTAGCCGTCTATGGTCAGGAGAGCAATCAGACGACCTATCGTTTGGCACGAATGAACCTGGCTATTCGTGGAATTGATGGTTCAGGCATCAAGTGGAATAATGACGGCTCATTCCTCAGGGATGAATATCGTGATCTCAAGGCTGATTATATTCTAGCTAATCCGCCATTCAATGATTCTGATTGGAGCGGGGAACTTCTGCAAAACGATCCCCGCTGGCAGTATGGCAAGCCGCCTGCTGGTAATGCCAATTTCGCCTGGATACAGCATATGGTCTATCACTTGGCTCCGCATGGCATCATGGCCTGTGTCTTGGCTAATGGCTCACTGTCGTCGCAATCCAGTGGTGAAGGAGAAATTCGTCAGCGACTTGTTGATGCCGATCTGGTTGATTGTATTGTTATGTTGCCGAAGCAACTTTTCTACAATACGGGTATTCCGGCTTGTATCTGGTTCATCTCGCGCAAGCGTGCTGGTAATGGTGATCGCAAGCGTACAGGTGAGATTCTCTTCATCGATGCCTCAGAAGTCGGCCACATGACTGATCGTACTCACCGAGCATTTTCCGATGAAGATATATCTATGATTGCTGGTACTTATCATCAGTGGCGATCGAAAGGTAGTAAATATGAAGACAAAAAAGGTTTTAGTAAGTCGGCTTCTCTTGAGGATATAAAAAAACGCGATTACAAACTTACACCCGGTCTTTATGTTGGCATAAAAGATGCTGTCGATGACGGTATCCCGTTTGAGGAGAAAATTGCCAAGCTTACCGCTGAATTGAAGGGGCAAATGGCAGAGGAAGTGAGGCTAAATGAGGAAATTAAGAAGCAGTTGGGGAAGGTGGGAATAAGCCTGTAAAATGCGGCATTTCAGAAATGATGCGTTTTTGTATCAAATCTGAAATGCGGCTACAAATAACGATTTTTTGACACAAAAAATTGAATATACCATAAAACTGTAAAAAACTTGCATTTTATATCGTCTTATGTATAATACTAGCTGATTAGTAGTTATAAATTGCAAATTTTATTCAAAATATGAAAATCTCACTCATAGAGTTCTCGGTTCAAAATTTTAAGGCCTTTAAGGATAAGGCCACTTTCTCTATGGTAGCCAGAAAGAACGATGGTCATACATTTGAAAGTAGTGGTGAAAATTTGCTCAAAACCTCGTTTGTCTATGGACCAAACGCATCTGGAAAGACGACTATTCTCGATGGTTTTAGTCTAATGAGGATGGCTATTTTGACGTCAGCCAATATACAAGAGAAAGTCGAATTGCCGCATACTCCGTTTTTGGCTTCTGTCGATAGCAAAAACAATCCAACTATATTCGAATTGGCATTTTCTGCTACCGAGTCAAACGAGGGAGCATATCGTTATAGTTTTTCTTTTGTTAAAGATCATATTGTGACAGAGCGAATGGTTAAGATCTCCTCCTCTACTGGTTCCGAGAAGAATCTCATAGATCGAAAGGAGCAGGATATCAAATTAGACGCAAACTGTTTCAAAGACGCGGAGATGTTGGGTAGCAAGACTAGAAAGGAGGCCTTGTTTCTGTCGGTGGCAGCACAACTTAACGACCCTTTCGCTATGGCGATCATGAATGCACTCCGGAATATGAATGCTATCTCAAGCCTAAATTATATCAACTATCAGCAATTCACTATCAAAGAGTTCAAGAACCATGCGGGCTTTAAGGAAAACTTTCTTAAACATCTTAATGCGGCAGATTTTTGCATTTCAGGGGGTCATACAGAAGAGATTGATATGCCCACGATAGATATCATGGATGTGCCCGAAAAGTTCTCTGCGATTAAGAAGATGGAAAAAACGAGCATATTGTCACTGGATCATCCTATATATGACAAAAACACTAAGACCACAGACACCTTCAAACTTCCCCTAGACCAGGAGTCAATGGGCACCCAGAAGTTTGTATCAATTCTCGGCCCGATCATCGATACTCTAGAAAAAGGGAAAGTCCTTCTCATTGATGAATTCGACAATAGCCTACACCCGCTTCTAACTAAGCATATTGTTGATCTGTTCGAGTCGGAGGAAACAAACAAACATAACGCCCAACTGATCGTGACCACGCACGATACGAGCCTTTTGGGTTACCGCGACGAGTTTATCAAGGATCAGTTCTGGTTTACGGAGAAAGACGAGCACGGAGCCGCCAAACTTTTCTCATTGGCCGAGTTCGACATGAGAAATGACACAGAGTACGCCAAGAAATACCTCGAGGGTCGATTTGGGGCGCTTCCTTTCATTGGTTCTGTAAAAAAGTAAAGCGATGTCACGGTTTGCTCGAAAAGAGAATACGCGCAAACCCAAAAGGGTTATTCGCATTTATACTGAAGGGAAAAAGACGGAGCCAAACTATTTCAATTCCATCAAGGATGAACTGAAACTGACCACGATTGAGATCAAGGTTGACGGTCGAGGTGACCACACCCTGTCTTTGGTTGAGTGGGTAATCGACAGGAAGAACGCTGAAACAGACAAAGACTTGGAGACAGAGTGGTGGGTAGTCTTCGATCGTGATGATCATGATGACTTCAACAAATCTATCGAATTAGCGCTTGCGAATGGCGTTCAGCCAGCATACTCAAATGAATGTTTTGAGTTGTGGTTTATTTTGCATTTTGAATTCCTGAACACCTCAATCGGCAGGGATAAATTTGAACCGAAATTGTCCAAACTCCTCGGGAGGAAGTATGATAAGAGCACTTCTGATATTTATGAATTGATCAAGGACAAGGAAGCCTCTGCCATTCGAAATGCAAAGAGATTACACGAACAGCACGATAAAGCCGGTACGACCTCTCACTCAAAAAGAGATCCATCTACCCACGTGCACAAGCTTGTCGAAAGATTGAGGTCATTTAAGTCGGAGACAAAGCAATGAACCTCCTCTCATCAAAAAAATGGCAACCTTACCCTGTATACTCTCTTGCAGATTGGATCAATGGGCTTGCTTTCAGAGACATTAACTTTTCTGATGACAGAAAGGGGGTACCGGTAATAAAAATTAACGAATTGAAAAATGGGATCGGCAGTCAGACAGCTTTTACAAAAGATTCATTTGATAAAAAGTATTTTTTGAATAAAGGAGACATGCTTTTTTCTTGGTCTGGCAGCCCTGAGACATCGATCGATATTTACTGGTTTGATTTGCCTGAAGGTTGGCTCAATCAACATATTTTCAAAGTTTTGCCAGACGCTAATCTCGTCGACAAAAAGTTTTTCTTTTATCTGCTCAAATCTCAAAAATCAGTTTTTGTACATAGAGCAAAACAACGACAGACTACGGGTCTTGGACATGTTACGGTATCTGACCTGAAAAATTTGATTGTTTCAATCCCAGAATCAAAAGACGACCAACGCTCCATCGCCGCGCTCCTGGGCTCCCTTGACGACAAGATCGAGCTCTTGCGCGCTGAAAATACCACGCTCGAGCGCATGGCGGAGACCATCTTCAAGGAATGGTTCGTCGATTTCCGTTTCCCCGGCGCCACCGGCGTCATGGTCGATTCCGAATTGGGCAAGATTCCCGAGGGGTGGAGGGTTGGAACTGTCATGGACGTCATTGAACGTCTAACAATTACTTATCGATGTGATAAAGATGATTTGGACTCAGATGGAAAGACGCCGATCATAGATCAGGGGACCACTAGTATTTATGGATACACAAAGCGAGATCCAGACATGATTGCTACGGCCGAAGCCCCAGTGATTGTTTTTACGAATCATACATGTAACCTATGGCTCATAAATTATCCGTTTTGTGCGATTCAGAATGTCATCCCATTCAAGGGCAAGAATGGATATGACGAATTCTTTATCTATTTCATGACAAAGGGTCAGATTGAATTCATAGAATACAAAGGTCATTGGCCAGATTTTGAAATCAAAGAGTATATTATTCCGCTAGTTGAAATTGCTAAAAAATATAGTAGTGTTGTACAGCCGATGGTCTATAGGATTTGGAGCAACAATAAGGATATTTCCAATTTGTCGAGATTGAGAGATGAGCTGTTAAACAACATTTTTTCTCACTAATGCAATGTCTGACGATAAAACCGAAAATATAAATCCAGATGAACTGCGTGAGCTCAAGACGCAATACAATAAAGCTAAAGATCTTCTTGAAAAGATTAGTGCCATTAGGGTTAGATATGATGAAGCGTTTAAGGCTCTTGAAGACAGAAAGACTGACGTCAGTAAAATCTCTGATGATGCCAGAGAGCGCTTTTCAAGTATTGAAAACATAAAGAATGAATCAGCAAAGTACCTCTCTGATATAAAAAGCAATCTTGAGAAAATTCAATTGGATCTGGATAAAATTGCGGATGCTCTTCAAAAAATTGAAAATACAAAGGGGAAAATAGAGGGTAGGGGCGGCGAAGTTGAAGCGCTTGTCTCAACAGTCACAGCTCTGAAGGGAGACATTGAAAAGATTAAGGATTCTGCACAAAAGAGGCTTGGCGATATTGATAAACTTCTCTCTGATGTTCAGACAAAACTTACTCAGGTACAAGAAGCGTATCAGCAATTTGTTGCAATTAACGCAAAAATCACAGATAAAAATACGGGCCTCCAAGCTATTCTTGATAACTCAATAATCCTACAGAAGCAGACTGGTACGGTTTTGGCTGAAATTAAAACATTTCGTGATCAGTCAAAGGAACTCCTCGATGAAATTAATAAGAATAAATCTGAGATAGACCAAGTTGGTCTTGAGATAGAAAAGATACTCGAGGAAGCAAAACTCGATAAGGATGAGGTTAAAAAGATCACGGCTCTTATTACTGATACCGGATTTGAATATGCATTTCAGAAAAGAGAAAGGATGCTTCGTTGGAGTTCAATTACTTGGTTAGTAATTCTCTTGGTATCGATTGCAGTTCTAGCTTATATGCTTTATAGCCTCTTTGCGGGCTACTTTACTGATCTCACTAAAGTACCGGAGGTAAACATAGTTATCTTTAGATTCCTACTTACTTCTCCCCTCATCTTTATAATTGGAGTAGCTATAAAACAGTATGGTAATGAGCGTATCTTAAATGAGAAATACGCCTTTAAAGCAGTTCTGGCTGCTGTTATAAGAAACCACTCGAAATTCCTTGTTGAGATTAAGGATCAAGCTGGTCCAGATAACGCTGAGTTCTTCAGAAAGGTTATTGGTGACTTATATTCAGAGGTACATGATTCATCAGAGGTTTTGAAAGACGATAGGAAAGAGGAAAAGGATAGAAAGAAATGGGGAAAGGTTGTGTTGAAGATAAAGGAGCTTAAGAGCCTCTTTCCAGATGGGCTTGGCGCCAAGGATATTGCTGATCTCATCTCAAAATTAAAATAATTCATGCCCCTCAACGAATCCTCAATTGAACAGCTGACTATCGAGCTCTTGCAAAAGGTGGGTTTTAGCTATGCGAGCCCGGAGGGGTTGGAGCCGGAGCGGCCGGATTTGGCGGAGGTGGTGCTGAGGGGGAGATTGGTGGAGGCAGTGAAAAAGCTCAATCCTGATCTATCTGAGGAAGTGCGGAATTATGCGGTGAGCCAGCTCATGAGCGTGGCTCAAGCGACGGATAATGTGATCGAGAATAATCGTGCGATGCACAGGTTGCTCACGGAAGGTGTGCCGGTGGAGGTGCTGGAAGGTGGCCACATGCGCGGACGTACGGTACGAGTAATCGATTGGGAACATACGACCAAAAATGATATTCTGGTTACCAATCAATTTTTTATCAAGGGTCTGGAGCGCAACAAGATACCTGATGTGGTCATTTTCATAAACGGTTTGCCGCTGGTAGTGATAGAACTCAAGGATGCTACGAATGAAAACGCTACCGTGCAGAAGGCTTTTACCCAAATACACAATTATCAGCAGGCTGTACCCGACCTCTTTGCATATAACGGTATTCTGGTCATTTCTGATGGTCTCGATGCTCGCGCGGGGACCATTACCAGTGGCTTCGACCGATTCATGGCCTGGAAATCTATAGATGGTAAGCGTGATGCACGACATAGCCAACCGCAAATAGAAACCCTGGTCCTTGGCATGCTGCGTCCGTATACACTTCTTGACCTTATTCGCAATTACACCGTCTTTGAAACTGAGAAGAAGACCCTGGATGACGGATCTATAGATATTCGTACCATGAAGAAGGTTGCAGCGTATCACCAATACTTTGCTGTTGAAAAAGCCATCGATTCCACCCTGCGAGCTACTAGCGCCGATCATCGCGCCGGTGTCGTCTGGCATACCCAAGGATCGGGCAAGTCTCTATCGATGGTTTTCTATGCCGGCAAGATCATCCAACGACTCAATAACCCCACCATTGTAGTGCTCACCGATCGTAATGATCTTGATCAACAACTATTTGATACTTTTGCCTGTGCTAAGGACCTCCTGCGCCAAGAGCCGGTACAGGCAGACAGTCGGGCCGATCTGAAAAAACTCCTTGCCACCAAGGGCGGAGGAGTGGTATTTACCACCATTCAAAAATTCTCTCTGGAAAATGGCGAGACCGAATATTCGGCCTTGACCGAGCGTTCCAATATCGTGGTCATGGCTGATGAAGCTCATCGGACACAGTATGGATTTGATGCAAAACTTAGAGAAACTGATAAGGGTGCCATCTTGAGCTACGGCTTTGCTAAATACGTACGCGATGCTTTGCCTAACGCGTCATTTATCGGCTTTACTGGTACGCCAATAGAGAAAGATGATGCAAATACTCGCACCGTCTTTGGTGAATACGTGGATATATACGACATTCAAGCGGCAGTAAACGATCATGCCACGGTCAAAATATTCTATGAATCCCGTCTCGCCAAGCTACACTTCAAAGAAGAAGAGAAGGCTCATCTCGACTACGCAGTTGATGAAATTTTTGAAAGTGAAGAGACGACCGTAAGCGATAAAGCCAAGGCGAAGTGGGCTCAGCTCGAGGCGGTCGTTGGTCATCAAGCTCGTGTAAAAGATGTTGCTAAGGATATTGTTGAACATTTCGATGCTCGTCAGCAGGTATTCAGTGGCAAGGCCATGATCGTGGCTATGAGTCGTCGTATTGCAGTTTTGCTCTATGAGGAAATAGTCAGACTACGACCGGAGTGGCACAGTGACAATAGGAAAGAGGGAGCTCTCAAGGTGGTTATGACTGCCGCTTCATCTGATCCTGAGGAATATCAGCCGCATCATACCAACAAGGAGCAGCGCAAAGAACTAGCTCAACGTTTCAAGGATGTAAAAGATCCTCTGAAGCTGGTCATTGTTCGAGACATGTGGCTGACCGGCTTCGATGTGCCATGTCTCCACACCATGTATGTCGATAAGCCTATGAGCGGAGCCAATCTCATGCAAGCCATAGCTCGCGTCAACCGTGTCTACAATGATAAACCTGGTGGCTTGATCGTCGACTATATCGGTATAGCCTCTGATCTCAAGGAAGCACTGGTCAATTACACGGAAAATGGTGGCAAAGGGGCCGTCATTGAGGACCAGACCAAGGACGTCGTGCCGCAGATGTTGGCTAAGTTGGAGACCATATACGGTATTCTCAATGGTCCCAAGTGGTTAGATCTTTCAAAGAATATATTGCTTCTTGGTAGTCCAGAGACGAAACTGAAGATGATCCTTGATATTGAGGAGTTTCTCCTGGCTGATACTTCAGAAAAAGATAATCGCAAAGATAGATTCATCAAAGAAGTTATCACCTTGTCCAAACTGTTCGCTCTGGCTATGCCGTCGAAAGATGCTGTAGCTATTCGTGAGGAAGTAGCCTTCTTCCAGGCGGTAAAGGCGCGTCTGATCAAGTTGGCGAGCGATGGCGGCAGTCGTGATGTCGATGTTGAATCAACTATTCGTCAGTTGGTAGGTAAAGCGGTTGTGTCGCAGGGCATCGTTGATATCTTTGATGCGTCAGGTATCAAGAAGCCGGATATATCTATTCTCTCTGAAGATTTTCTTGAAGAAATCCGTGGCATGGAGCGTAAAAATATTGCCCTGGAACTGCTCAAGAGGATTCTGAATGACGAGATCCGCGGCCGCGGAAAGAAAAACACAGTACAAGCTCGGAAGTTTTCGGAAATGCTTCAGGCCTCTATCAAGCGATACCAAAACAATTTGCTGACGGCCGCTCAAGTGATTGAAGAGTTGATTAACTTGGCCAAAGACATACAGACTGCCGATAAGGAAGGTAAAGATCTTGGTTTGAGTGAAGATGAAATTGCCTTCTATGATGCTTTGGCCCAAAACGAAAGCGCGACTAAGATTCTTGGTAATAATAAACTTCGAGACCTTGCGCGTGTCTTGGTTGGTCGTGTTCGAGAAAACGCAACGATCGATTGGAACGTCCGCGAGTCTGCCCGAGCTCGTATGCGTGTGATGGTCCGGCGATTGCTCAATCAGTACGGATACCCGCCGGATGCGCAGGAAATAGCAACAGATACAGTGTTGAAACAGGCGGAGTTGATGGCAGGAGAGATGCAGTAAATATTGCATCCCGGATCCCGCCATGATCTAATAGGACCATGAAAAATCAGGTCCTGCACACAATTTTGCCTACGGAAAATACTGGCTTCAAGATTGTAGAAATGGCCAATTGGCCGGCAAAAGTGTTCATTGTGCCCAGGGCCAATCTCAAAGATCTCAAGGATAGGGAAGGTGCCAATAGTCCAGCTCTCTATTTCTTATTCGGTGATATCGAAGAAGGCTCGGCTCAAAAACTCTATATAGGCGAGACTGAGAACCTATTAAGCCGATTGCTGACCCATGATCATGATGAGAAAAAGATATTTTGGAATACCGCAGTAGGATTCATTGGCAGCCTCGATAAGGCCAAGGTCAAATATTTGGAATCCGTAGCCAACGAAGAGGCTATCAAGATCGCACGCTTCGATCTAGAGAACCGCACAGTACCCAGGAGACCACATCTGTCTGAATTTGATGAGATAACCACTAAGGACTATTTCGATAAGGCCAGGTATGTTCTCTCTGTCTTAGGATATCCGGTATTTGAGAGCGTTACGGATTCTTTGTCAGATCGAAAAATATATTTTTTGAAATCCGACGGAGCTGACGCTAGGGCTCAATTGTTGACTGATGGTAGCATCAACGTACTCAGCGGTTCTTTGGCGAGAGTGAGGGAGACCGAAGCATTCTTTGGTTGGTCAAAAGCGGCTAGAGAAAAGTTCATAAAAGATGGGACTTTAGTGAAAGAGGCTGATGGAATTTCATATAAATTTACCAAAGATATCGTGTTCAAAAGTCCGACTGCCGCCGCGGCCACTGTGTCAGGCAGGCCTATAAATGGCTGGACAGCTTGGAAGGATGAAAAGGGTAATACTCTGGATGAGAATATAAGGAAATAGTCCTGGATCATTGACACATATCTACTTCCGATCAAAGATCAGGGTGTGAATACAATATCTGCTAAATTTCCCGTTCATGCGTGCCAGTATTGCGGCGCTGAGCGAAAATTCGTGGAGACTCTCATAGATGATGAATTTTATTGGGATGAAGATAGGAAAATGTACCAGCCGAATTCATTCACTGACGTGTTCGAACATACTGGCAATGATAGGTGCGCGGAGTGCGGCAAAGATTGGACGGGATCATGATGACGGCGAAGGGGGAGATGAAGGAGTATAATCTCCTGCATGCTGGTATTCATCGATGAATCGGGGGATCCCGGGCTCAAGCTCGCCGACGGAGCGAGCAAGTTCTTCACCATCGCCCTTATCGCGTTCGAGGAGAACGACGATGCTTTGGCGTGCGACAAAAGGATCGGCCTTCTGCGCACGGAGCTCGATCTGCCGGAAGGATTCGAATTTCATTTCAAGGAGAATTCTGATCGAGTCAGGGAAGCTTTCTTCCGCGCGGTCTTACCATACAATTTCTTCTATTACGGCATAGTCATCAACAAGGCCGCCCTCTATAGCGAAGGCTTCAAATACAAAGAATCTTTCTATAAGTACGCCAGCAACCTGCTGTTCGAGAATGCCAAAGAGAAGCTCTCGAAGCCCATCGTGGTCATAGATGAATCCGGCCGGAAGCTGTTCAAATACCAGCTTGCGACGTATCTGAAAAAGAAGATCAATACCAAAGACAAAGTTTGCATAAAGAAAGTGAAGATGCAGGATTCCAAGTCAAACAACCTCTTGCAACTGGCAGATATGGTCGCCGGGGCAGTCAATCGCAGTCTGAATAAGAAAAAGAAAGATGCCAAGGCCTTCCGGGATATCATAGGAGCGAGGGAGATCTACGTCCAAGTGTGGCCTAGATAGGGCAATAGGAAACCCCCGGACCTATCCCTTTCGGGAAAGCGACGATAAACGCCACAGTTTGGTCCGGGGGCAATTCCCGTACTTATAAGACTATCACAACAGGGTATTTATTACAAAGTTATCAACATGCTGCAGAATCACGGATTTCGGTCGATTTCTAGTGAATTTGAGTGAAAAACAACCTAAATTCACAGGAGATTCAGGGAAAAATGTCTGGGATGCTAGAATCATCGTATGGAAGAAGATCAAAAGCCTCCGGAAGCCGCTGAAGCTGATCCTGTCCCATCTCCGCCAGTTGCGCTGCCGTCTGTCGAGCCGCCGCAATCAGCTGAACCTGTGCGATCGTCCGAACCTGTTCCCGACGATGCTCCTGCGGTAGAAGCACCGCTATCAACGCCGAGCGCAACCCCCGAGTCGACCCCGCCACCGACTGATTCCAGCCAAACCGCTGCGCCTGAAGAACCCACCCCTCCTCCACCCGACGTCACTCCTCCTCCACCACCGCCCGCCACACCTCCATCACCTGCTGCTGAACCCACCCCGCCACCTGCACCCGAACCCGCTTTACAAAACCCACCCTTCGACCTGCACTCGCGCGAGCAGCGGGAGTATGTGCGCGATGTCTTACGGCCAAAGGCGCTCGCGGCGCGGACGAGGATCGCGGCGGAACATCTGGAACAGATAGTGGCCTTGGCCAGAGCGCATGGAATGGTGAGCAGGGCGGAGGTGCAGATGCATTTGAAAGTGGCAGAGTCGACGGCTCTGAATTATCTGGAGACTTTGGAAAAGCAGGGAAGGATGATCCGCCAGAATAAAGGCGTTGATTCAGTCTACCGTTTGACGGCATAGCATCTACCCAACTCCCGCGGATAGCGCTAGGATAGGCGCATGGCCTACAAGCTCGATTTCAAGGCGACGCGGCTCAAGAATGGCATCATGGTGTATCACAAAGCCACGGATGACCCGTTCGCTTTGGTGTCCATCCATATACCCGTCGGCCACATCCACAACACTGGGTCTGTCCGCCCTGGCGCCGCGCATTTCCTCGAGCATATGGCCATGAATAGGTCGGCCAGATTCCCGGAGAAGGAGCAGTTCGATAGATTCGTGGCTTTTGCCGGTGGGAGCACCAATGCCGCGACCAGCATGTTGCAGACCGAATATGAGCTGTCTATACCGAGCAGCCATTTCAAAGACGCCTTCCTCGGCCTCATGAGCCATGTGTTCGAACCGCTCTTGGATGAGCGAGACCTCGAGAATGAGGCTAGCGTCATCGATAATGAGCGCGCTGGCGGTGTGAACTGGTGGCCCGGCAGGAACAAGCTGGAACAGCACCGGCTCATCCGATGGAAATATCAGGATCTGATCACTGTCCGTCAGCATATCGGGCTGCACGATGATCTCTATGCGATGACGGTCGCCGACCTGCGCGCCCTTCATGCCGCGTACTTCGATCCGCGCGCGTATGTCGTCATCGGCGGGGATTTCGATCTCGGCTTGGTGACCAGGGAGCTGTCGAAGCTCGAGGTCAAAGAGCATCGATTGCCGGCAAGATATCGGAAGTCGGGTTGGACGCGGCGGCTGTTCCATCACGCGCGATTCACGGACGTCGAATCATATACTTACCATATGGCCGGAATGCCGGAGACGCGGCGCCTGGAAGATGTGCTCGCCATACGGCACATCGGTCGATTGCTCACCAACACGACCCATGGCGCTCTATATGAATGGCTGCGGCGCGACTTGGGCTGGTGCTATTCGCTCGATTTCTCTGAGAGCCACGGTTCGGAGATATATCCCGCCGATTGGGAGCTTACGATACCGCTCGATAGCTTCAAAAAGGTCCAGACCATGCGCCGCGAATTGCGCGGTCGGATGGAAGGAGCTTTGATGGACAGGGAACTCCTGGAACGAGAGCATGAACGGATCGTCTCTAGCCGCGTATTCGAACTTCAAACGTTGGGATCTGCGGTGGATACCGTTGACGCCATTTTATCCGCATACGGAAAGCTCGTGACAGACAAGGATTACGCGGATTCGTTCGAGCGCTGCCGCGACCCGCGCTATCTGCAACGCATATACGATAGATTCATGTCCCCCCGGGTTTCTGGAGAGTTCCTGGCCATTCCCGAGAAGCCGCGGAAATAGAGGATGATCACGGAAAGAAAAAGCGCAGCCTAACGAATTGACAGATCATTATCTTAGTGCATAATTGTCACGAACAAAAAAGAAAGGATCGAATTGAAAACTGAAGATGACGGGATTCTTACGATGGAACTGGCGGATGTGATTCAGATGTTCGGGCACGTGATGGGCTATTCTTTCATGGGCTTGAATGAGGGCATCATTTCCTCTTATTACTTGGAAGTGAACGACGGCTCGAGCATAGATGTCCACACGCAGAGCCGCATAGTTTATCTTCTCATGCTTCGCAGGGAAATCGAATTTCACGGAAACAAGGGATTCCTAGGTCTGGCCGTGGCTGCCTTCAGCAAGGAGGCACAAGACATAACATCCATGCCGCGCTGGGAAGTCGTCTCTATCGATGATCCATATCTCGAGTCCGCCGTCGCCGATAGGATGCTGGTGGAGATGGCGACTCTCAGAAAGGCTTACGATCGGTCTAACCCCGGACAAAATGTGAAGAGCTCGCTCAAATTTTTTCCGGACGGGTTCCCTCGGAAGATCCACTTCATATCTTCGATCCAGGTGGCGCCTGACAAAAAGACATGCGTTGTCCATTTTGTGACGAAGTAAAACATTGCTTCGTATCGGTTCGCAGAGGCGCTCTCCCAAGGGCGCTTTTTTAAATGAAAAAAAGCGGCCGCCCAAGAATAGGGAAGCCGTCAGGCGCTATGCGATATGCGGTAGCTCAGGACTTTTTGTATGCGTCCATTCGGGTCATCGGCCATCTCGTGTTCTGCGATCTCGATCTTGCCAGAGTCGTATAGGCTCCACATCACTTTGGAAAATAGCTTGTCTGACATGATTATGCCGCTATCCCGTATGGCCTTCTTCAGCCTATGGTCATTCACCCAGACTCTGCCGAGGTAATTGCGGATGAATGACTCGATCCTGTGCCTCTGCCGGTCGCTTCGGTCAGTCTGGAAAAAGAGATAGGCCAGGATTGCTGCAGAAAGGACGATTCCGATCAATGGTAACGCGAGACGGAAGGTATCATGAGCGCTCATAATTTTGTCTGACCGCAATCTAACAAAGCCGCTTTCCGAACGCAACCGCAAAAAAAAGCGGCTGCCCATGAATGGGAAGCCGCATGGCGCAGACTCTGCTACACAGAGGCATCAATGATCATCAATCATCATCGTTGCTGGTATTGAAGTCATCCTTGTCTTGGCTGGTGTTTTCCCAATCATCATCATCGCGTCTGCAGAATATAGCGGAGATATTTTTCAACATAATGTTCCTTTTTTTGATGTGCTCCCTGTTTCCCTGGAAGATATTTTGACAGATGTCGATTATCTTGCTTGAAAATGGATCGGGACAAGTGAATATATCCTGTAATATCCTTGATATTAGGGGATATTTTGCTAGTATTGATTCTGTCGAAATTGTCGACAAAGTATGCTTATCGACACGATAAAACAGTTCGGCCTCAATGATAAAGAAGCGGCAGTCTATCTAGCTCTTCTCGAGTTAGGCGAGACGACTGTCCAGAGATTGTCGCAAAAATCGAAGGTGAAGAGGACGAGCATATATGACATCCTTTCTTCTCTCAAGGAAAAGGGTCTTGCGGGTTCCACATTGAAGAACAAGCGAAGATTCTATGTGGCTTCAGATCCGCGCGATATGGAATTCAAGCTAGATGAGAGAAAGGCGGCTATAAGATCAGTTTTGCCCGAGCTTCTGTCTATAGCTAATTTCATGGACAAGAAGCCGAAGATCAGGTTCTACGAAGGCGAAGAAGGCATAAAGGAGATATATTTGGACACGCTGAACTATCCGAATAGGCCTCTTTGGGCGTGGGTCTCGGATGAGATCTTCGGAGTCCTCGATGACACGTTCCTCGCGCATTACCTATCGAGCAGGGTCAAGAAGAAGATCTGGGCATACGTCATCGCGCCGGAGACGCAAGCGATGCGCCGATACAAATCTGATGATAACCGATTTCTTAGGCGCACGATATTGGAAGACCCTGCTGTTCTGAAAGTTCAAGTCGAGATCGATCTTTATGGTCCGAATAAGATCGGCATTATGGCTTTTAAAGAGAAGATAGGGTTGATCATAGAAAGCCAAAAGATCTTCATGACTCTGAAAAGCATTTTCGACATTCATTGGACCAAGTTGGGCGGCGAATGAAAAAAAGCGGCTGCCCATGAATGGGAAGCCGCTGCCGATACATCGTAGACCGAGCCTTCAGTACCAAATTAATCTCTAAATGGGTCAGTTATAGAATGAGTTCACACGAAAGAATAATAATTAGCCGCTTCCGCATTTTCTACCGCCGACGGCGCAAGGTGATCGGACGCAGATGGAATGCTGCGGCGCGGCGCCAGTCGAAAGCAGCGCGCCAGAGATATCTCGCGCACAAGGAGGCGGCGCGCAGCATCGTGCATGACCGGGTCCGGTATTTTCTGGGGCATTATGGCCCGAAGCACGGCATCGCCATCGGCAAAATAGCTATTCGGGATCAGCGGAGCCGGTGGGGGAGCTGCTCGAAGCGAGGGAACTTGAACTTCAACTACCGGCTGGCCTTCTTGCCGGCGGAGCTCCAGGATTACATCGTCGTCCACGAGATCTGCCACATCAAAGAATTCAATCACGGTCCCGACTTCTGGTCGCTCGTTCGCGAGACTGTTCCTGGATTCAATGAGCTTCGGCACAAGCTAAGAAAACTTCGGATTTCTTGAACAAAAAAAGCGGCCGACCACGAATGGGGAAGCCGCTGGGGGATCGCTCGAACCAAGCCATGCTTACGTCACTGCCGACAGCTTTTGTATGAGCAGAAGGACTCCGACGCCGATCGACGTGATGAGGAGACCGACGCCGAAGACGATGGCAGTGAGCCGCGCGCCGAAGAACGGCAGGCGGAAGAGCAGGGTGGTCCAGTTCAGGAGGCTGATGGCCAGGAAGCAGGCCATGATCGCGAGCTTGTTGCCGCCATTTTGCCATTCCTGTTGCAGGACTGGCCCGATCGTGGTGCCGCCTGGCGTGCAGGTGCCGGCAATAGCCGCTTTGACGATAGATTTGCCGCTCACGATCTCCCTCACGTGAGCCGGTCGGGCCCTATAGTAGGTCGCGATCTGGCCAGCTAGGAGCGAAAAGACGACGATGATCGGCATGATGCCGAGCAGGAATTTCCCGCTGCTCGCGATGCCGGCGATCATGAGTGGCTGTCCACCGATCCGGTGGTTGTTCCATGCCAGATAAATGGAAGCAGTGATGAGTAGTCCCAGGTTTAGCATACGGATTAGGCGTTTCAGTTTGTCTTTCATATGAAGCGGGTTGGTCCCTGTCCGGCAAGCCAAGCTTGTGGATGTAAGGAACGTTTCGTCTGCTTTTTAGCATTATTTTATTAAGCTGTCAATCTATTGAAATAGGCCTCATTGGGGCACTTGACGCCATATTTCATTCGTGTATTATGTCTCTACGCCGTGTGAAGCATGGTTGCTTTAAGAAGTCGCCCTGCGGCGCAGGCGCGGAACTTTGAAAATCGCATAAAGAGAATGTAAATAGTGCAAGTACACAAATCCAAAATACGTATATTCCAATGTTCGAAACGAGCTAGTTCGAGGCCATTGATCAGGCCAAAGCGAAGCGCCGCGAGGCGCACAATGATAGACTGCTAGCGCTTTCTATTTTGTTCCGTTCGCTTATAGTTAAGAGTTTGATCCTAGCTCAGGATGAACGCTGGCGGCGTGGATAAGGCATGCAAGTCAAGGGGGGTGCATCACACTGCGTGTGATGCAGGTAGCAGGTTTCAGGTAGCAGGTTTCAACCTGTCTCACCTGTCACTTGCAACCTGCATCGTGCGTTGCGCGATGCATCAACCGGCAGACGAGGTAGTAATAATTAGGTACGCACCCTGGGGTCGGGCATAGCTCGTCGAAAGACGGGGTAATTCCCGATAGTCTCGCAAGAGTAAAGGTTTTTCGCCCTGGGAGCGGCCTGATCGGTATCAGCTAGTTGGTAGGGTAACGGCCTACCAAGGCTATGACGCCTAGGGGACCTGAGAGGGTGACCCCCACCGATGGGACTGAGACCAAACGATCTCCTTGAGGAGCGATCCTCAAGTAAAACCCAACTCATAACGGTGGATTCTTCATGGTAAAATTTACGCATGAAGAGAATACCGTGGGAAGTCGATGTTTTTGATTTTTCCGACGCATATGTCGCTGGATTCTTCGATGGCGATGGTTCTCTGGTGGCAACACTGGAGAAGCAGACCGCGAAGTATCGCAGGACCTATCGTCCCCGAATCAAGTTGAATTTCACTCAGCATTTGAAGCATAGAGATGTGCTTGAAAAGCTCCGTGAATACTTGAAAGCAGGGATTGTCCGGATTTCTGTATCACATGATTTGGCGGAATTAGTGGTCGTCGATAGGGTAGCTGTAAAGCGTATCCTAGAAGCGATGCTTCCGCATCTCGTGATAAAGAAGAAACAAGCCGTTCTGGCTCTTGAGATCATAAGATCTCTGGGCAAGAATGAGCGCACCAACAGGATTTCAGATGATATGTACAAGAATATCATCGAAAAGATCGGGCTGATCCGGTCTTTGAATTCTGGGACAGGAGGGAAAGAGCAAAAGATATTTGACCCCGTAACGACTTCTCGCATAAGCGAGGGAGTCGCCGAAATGTCACTTTAGTGGCTAAAACGGCGGCTAAGATGTTGGCTCCGATCCAAATTCAGATCGGATGAAGGTATAGTCTGATACTCCGGGTGACCGGAGAAAACGCTATGACGGCCCATACACCTACGGGTGGCTGCAGTCGAGAATCTTCCGCAATGGACGAAAGTCTGACGGAGCGACGCCGCGTGGAGGATGAAGTGCTTCGGTATGTAAACTCCTTTTGCCGGGGACGAAGTTATTGACGGTACCCGGAGAATAAGAAGTTGCTAAACTCGTAAAACAAAAATAGCAGCTTCTAAAGTGGATAGACACTTGCACTCGTAGTAGATCCGCGGTGCGACTCCGACGCGTAAGTGTCGGAGCACATTCGGCTTATATGCTGGAAATCTGTTTAGGGCTGCGATCCGATGTTCATCGGGTTCCTTCACAGACAATCAGCAGGGAAGTCGGTTATAATTGGCACGATGGATTTATCGCAAACACAGAAAGATATCATCGTCGGCACTTTGCTTGGTGACGGTTCGCTGGAATATGACAAGTTCAAGGCTTCTCGTCTGCAGATCAAACAAGCGGACAGGAAGAAAGAATACGTCATGTGGCTATATGAGAATATGGCTGATCTAGTGAAAACCCCGCCCAAACAAAGGCCTGACACTCTTCAATGGTATTTCAGTACGAGGTCATTGAGGCCGCTGGAAGATTTCAGAAGGATATTTTATGTTAATGGCAGGAAGACTGTTCCTGTGAATATAAAAGGCTTGCTGAAATCCCCGATCTCATTGGCAGTATGGTTCATGGATGATGGCACTCTCGATTTTCGAGAGAAATCTCATTATTCATTCTCCATAAGTGCCGATGATTTCACTGTTGAAGAAGCGAGATTGCTTCAGGAAGCTCTGGACAAGAATTTTGGGATAGTTTCCACGATTCAAACTCCCAGCTCCAGAGGCAAACGATATACGAAATTGTATATCGGCAAGAATGGCCGGCATCGATTCCTGGAATCGATAAGGCCGCATATCCTTCCATGTTTTGTGTATAAATTACCGCCAGAAAATAACTTGACCCCTCAGAGACTGATCTTGAGAGAGCGAAAAGCTCTCAACACAGTGAGATAGTTAGAAAACTATCAGACGCCGAACTCCCGATGCAAAATCGGGATGATGATATAGTCCGATCCTCATGGTGACATGAGAAAATATCTTTCCAAAAGAAAGGCCAGCAGCAGCGGTAATACGAGTGCTTCGAGCGTTATCCGGAATCATTGGGCGTAAAGGGTGTGTAGGCGGTCATGTTAGTCTCGCGTTAAATGCTCCGGCTCAACCGGAGCGCCGCGTGGGAAACGG
>JAGWWT010000092.1 GCA_018970245.1 Patescibacteria group bacterium | reverse complement strand
AACGGCGGGCGGATCACAATCCATATTCTTCATCAACACACTGTAATTTATTGCTTTCTTTCGCGTGTTCTCCGATAGTTATCCCGTGTATGACAATATCCGGTGATTTCTATGGGACCGCATCTCGATTGGGCAAAGCTCATAGTCCGCGCCTTCATCTCAGCGGTCATTTCCGCCACTCTCGCTTATGTGGCATTGTTGTTCGAGATGTCGAAAGAATACGGATCAATTCAAGCTGCAACCAATCTACTGATTTCCGAGGTATCATCACTCGATCAGAATGTAAGATCGTCAATGAAAGTTATCTACGATGTAAAATCTGAGGCGGACGGGATACAATATCAACAACAGGATATTGAGCGCAGGCTTCAGCAGGTTGAGAAAGATGATACTGACCTATGGAAAAAGGTCAAACGATAGGTTATAAATGATACCCGTATACCTTTATGGGAGAACGGGTATGGCTTCGCCTAATGCCACCGCAGGAACGGCGGTTACGCTCACGGTCAATACGCTTGCCATTGCGGTTGTCGGGACAGCCCAGCTATTCGGCAAGAATATCGATGCCACCTACGCTCTTGCTGTCGCCAATCTCATGGCTCCTCTCGGCCATTGGTTTATGGCTTGGGTATCCAGGGAAACCGGCGTCCCGATGGTCACGGCAACCATGGCGAAGGGACCAACCGATGCGGCTTAAATTCTTCTCTCCTCTCATCCTTCTCCTCGGGTGTTCCGCGCAACAGCCGGTCGATTCCGTACAAATCCTTTACGCCATCGGCCAGAGTTACACGGCTTTAGCTCAATCGGCTATCAGCTATATAAACAGCCCTGCAGCTACGCCGAAACAGATCGAAACTATCCAGAAATTGGCGAAGGCAACGGATGGGGCTCTCGATGCCGCCATCACGACTCTCGGCAATTGCCCCTATGACAAAACGACAGGCAAGTTCGATCAAGCCTGCGCCTCGAGGACTACCGTATCGTCAGCAGTCACAACGGCGCAAAGCGCCCTCAACGCCCTTGAAGCCGAATTGGTGGCTGATGGGGTCAAGGTGAACAAATGAACCCTCTCACGGTCGTTTCCCTCATTAACGGCGTCCTGGCCGGCATCCCCGAAGCTATTGCCGCCTATAATCAAGTTAAGGCGATGATCGAAGCCGGGCGTGATCCGACCCCGGACGAACTGACATCTTTGCACGGCTCGATGGATATGGCTTGCGCCGCGATCCTTAGCCATGTGATGACGCAATGATGTACCATCCAGACCCAAGGACGAATGATTTAAGCGATCAGGATGTCCTGGCCCGTACCGCATGGGCGG
>JAGWWT010000001.1 GCA_018970245.1 Patescibacteria group bacterium | reverse complement strand
GGTATCCATGCCTACGGCAGACTCGCAGGATTCATTCTTGGTGATGGTCGAATTGGTGATCGTACCGCTGCCATTGCGGAAGTGCACGCCGGCGCCGGAGAGGTAGCCCGTGGTAGCGGTTATGGTGTTCCAGGCAATGGTGGAATCAGTGATCGTCGTGTAGCCTCCGGGCACAATGTTGTAATCAGAGAGAACGCCGCAGCCCATGCCGGTCGAGCCATTGCAGAGGTTATGGTCGACGGTGCTTGAAGCAACGTAGAGAAGATCAAGGTTGTCGATGCCGGCGCCGCCGTTATCGCTGATATTGTCGTCTATCTCGTCGGCCGTGACATAGAGCGTGCCGTTATTCTGGATCGCGCCGCCATAATAGCCATAACCGACTTTCGGCCGGCCATTCCGTATATTCAAGCCCTTGATGGTGGCTGTTACACCCGAAGATATGGTGAAGACGCGCGTCTGGGCGGAGGTGGATGCAGTAGCAGCCTGGACGATCGTCTGATCTGCGCCTTGGCCGATGATGGTCAGATTCTTGCCGATAGTGAATCCAGCCGGCGTGGTCACGCTCGTCTCCACGCTGTCCGTGAGCGTGAACGTGCCGGTCATATCGATAGTGTCGCCGGCCGCTGCCGAGGAGTATGCTTTCGTGAATGAACGGTACGGCGAACCAGCTGTGCCGTTGCCGGTCGTGTCGCTGCCGGTAGAGCTGTTTATGTACCACGTAGTCGCGGCTTCCACTGGATGAGCGACGACGATAGAAAGACAGATGAATGAGGCTAATGACAGCGAGAGGACTGCTAATGCATCTATGACAAAGTTCTTACGGCGCATAAAAGTGGCTGTGACGTAAAGTTTATAGTGATTAGATTATAGCGTATGAATGGACGATCGGCATCATTGCGGCACGCAGGCGAGCGTCGATTGGCCCGGCGGCGTCCGGCAGATGCCGCTGATAGTGCCATTCGGGCCGGAGAATGAGCACATGGAACCATTCGAACCGTTGCTGCAGGCATTCACGGCAGCTTGAGGCGGGCCCCCATTCTGGCCAGGCGCACCGGTCGCGCTGCCTTGGGCTGCGCCATCCGGGCTATGAGCGGTTCCTCCGCTGCCGGCATTAGCGCCAGGCCGCGGCTCGTAAGACCTGCCACGAAAACAGCTGACCGAGTATGGGAAATCGAGAGTCATCACGTAATGATATGTATCCACAAGCTTCCCTCCCACCATGATCGGGCTTTTTATGCCGTGGCACTCGTCCAGATCGGCAGTCGTGAGATACCGATGATCGGCGATCTTCGGACCGGTGATCGGGAATCCGTCGAAGGCCCAGCCGATGATATTCGTGACCGTCGCGTCGGGGATGCAAGCCGAGAGCGAATGATAGTGGTACACGCCGTTCTCGTGCGGATGGCCGTCGCACGAATCCTGGATCTCATGCGCCGCCGCGTCGCGATATTCGGCATCGAATGCGTCCAGGAGCGGGACGCCGTTCGTCATCACGCCGACTTCGCCGAATATGCAGCCTGGCGCAGCCGCGAATACAGGGTTTGCCGGTAGATTGAAATGGTAATCCTGGGCACTGATCGGATTAGGATTCCGGTCGTAAGCCGAGGCCGGGTCGGTCGCGCTTATCGGGAAATCGCCGGTCGTTCCGACCGTCGGCAAGCCGTTCGAGACGATGGTCCGCGTGCCATTCGCCACAGAGATGTGGACAGTGGCGTTCGGCCATGAAGTCGCGCCTTGGACATAGATCTTCTGATATATGTTCCATGTGCTCGTCCCGATCCAAGGCCCGTTCTCTTGCGCGCCTCCGCCGCCTTGAGCGGTGTTGCATAGATATACATAGCCTTTCTTCGGAGCTTTCGTCACATATCTATAGTCGCCTAATGGGAGGATGCCATCAGAATACATATCGCTGCCGAGGCCTGCCAACGGATCGGTGCTCGATGCCTCTGATCCAAGCGCGGGCGAAGATGACGCAACAATAGCCGATGAGGTCGCGGCGATCGAGGCCCCGGATACAGGAATGGCCGGAGCCGATGAGCTCGCCATCTCGGCCACAGCCTGGGTCGGCGAAGGAGATGCCTGGGGCTTGGCCGCCGATCCGCTCGGTCCGAACAAGGACGATATCGCAGCGAAGAAGCTGAAGATGATCGCGGCTAGCTTGTGCATCCATGAATTCTATCGCGACGCGGCGATATTCTCAAACGGATATCGAAAGATTCCCGATCGAAAAAGCGCCTGCTGATCCCAGGCGCTTTTTCCATGGATATAGATGCTTCCGCCAGCTCTTTACTGATTGGCAGCCTGCTCTATCGCCTGATAGGCGGCGGCAGTATTAGCGAAGCTGTTCGACGGAACGACAGCGAGAGGCGCCGAGACGTTCTCAGCGGCTGTGCAGGCGTTAGCCGACGGGCCGCAGCCGATCTCGATAGATAGGCCTGTTCCGACATCGGACTTAGCCGGGACCCAGACGGCTGAGCCGTCATTCAAGGTCGATGTGGCGATGGACCTCACGAGCTCATAGCGGTTAGGATCGGTGCCGACCTTCTTTATGAGGTTGACCGAGACGGTGGCCGGAGCGGCGCCGGATGAAGTCCACGTGACGTGCTGTTCTTGGCCGACAGACACGCTAGTGCCGTAAGGGCCGAGAATGGACAGAGCGGCCGTGGCTTCGCTCGAAGCAGGCTCAGCGGAGTTGGAGCCGGACGGCGAAGGCGTGCCGGCTGAATTCCTGATGAATATCGCCGTTCCTACTATGATGGCGAAGATGATGACTATGGCGGCTGCCGTGGATGTGATCGATCCTTCCTGGCGGGAGCGCCTTATCTTTGACTTAGACATGAAAATATCGTTTAATTGCTAACCGCGCGATTATATCACGTCTATCCGTTTTGTCAATCTCAGGTATGAAGGATCGGGAGCTTCTATGCGGGCGATGAGGGAATCGAACCCCCAACATTCGTTTTGGAGACGAAAGTTTTACCATTAAACTAATCGCCCGTCAATACTGTCTGGGATTGCGTCTTCAGTGTAATTTCCCATGACGTTTTTTGCAACCGCGAGAATGATTCTTGCTATGTGAGCATCGTGATATGAGACGTGAACACAGCCTTTATAACCGATTTTTTCATATGTGTGATTGCTGAATTTCCTAAACGATTTTGAGAATCGCTCTATTGGTATCATGCTCGTAGTCGACCAAAACTCTTTCAGTTCCTTTTCATCATGGTAATCGTGAATGTGCATGCGGATCTTCAGCTTTGTTTCATCAATTTTGAAGACAGATCGAAACATTGTCACAAATAGTCTGATCATCGAGGGATCCGAATTTGTGAAGCGTACCACAATATCATTCTTGGACCCTTCACATTGATATATCATCGCAAGGATGATCAACCTAATCCGATTCGCATCTTGCAATGTATTTAGTAACCGCAATGCCTCCGTTTCTGCTGATTGAAGGCGTCCTAGCTTTCGTCTATGAAGCAGGTCATGTCCTCGTTTCATATCACGGACCCTCTTCTGCTCCACTCGATATTTCCCTAGCTTGCTTAATTCGACATCTTTGGTCCATAGAGAAGCTGTGCTCTTCGAGATATGCAAGCGCGAGGACAGATCCGCCAGCGAATATCCCCGTCGACGCAAAACTCGCGCCTCTGTCTTCAGATACGCTTTCATGCGCCAAGTATACTCTTATTCGAGAATTATTTCTTCCCTTCCTTGAAGACGACGTGCTTCCTCAGCTTCGGGCTATACTTCTTAAGCTCGATCTTGCGCTCGACTTTCTTCTTATTCTTGCGCGTCCAATAGACCTCGCCGGTCGATTTGTTTCGGAGCGTGATGAGTTGGATCTGTTTGGCCATGGCGGTGAATGTTTAAGCCGTGACACTATAACCTATCCCGCGTAGATACGCAAGGCTGGTCCAGCGTATAAAAAAGAGCGCCAGCATCGCTGCCAGCGCTCGTGGATTTGGACTATCAGCTATCAGCTATCCCTTTCCGCCGCCATTATATGGCGGGTACCAAGGATCCGCCGGCTCGGTGAGATCCTGAGGATCCCAGACCGGGACGATGTAGTAGACGCCCTGCTGCACTGGGATCGCGAAGTATTCAGCGCCCCCAGTGAGCGTATACGGCGTCCATTGCGTATCGCCGGCCTGGAGGACCCAGGCGCCTTTGAACAGCTTGCCCTCGGACGTGACGAACGAGACTCCTAGCCACTGCTTACCAGTAGACTTGAGCTCGGCCGTCAGATTATATCCGATCCCGTTCGTGGTAGGGACAGTCACGTACACATTGGTATCCGTGAGGGAGACGATGCCCTGTATGGACGTCTTCAGCGCGACAGCGAAATGCTGAGGGTTGATTTGAGAGCCGTCCTTACCATTCCAATAGAGCCAGTTTCCGGTGCCGGAGCTGTAGGCGTACACAGCCAGTACTACATTCGATCCAGCCAATTGCCTCGGAAAATAAACCTTGCCATTGTAGACATTGAGGTTTATCTCCGCCTGGGTCTGGCCGGCGTCGTTCAGGATGTCGATGAATGCCGACTGAGCGTTAGCGATTCTGACCGGGATGTAGTCATAGAGCTTTAGGCTGATGTTGCCGTAATCGTCAGGCATCGAGTAACCGCCCTTGCCGTTCACCAACCAAAACTGGTGGTAGCCGTTGAAGAGCTGGTCCCCGTCGGCATTGTAAACGGCAGCCCATGCGTACAGGCTATCTTTCGGATTGACGACATCGATGGACAGGTTCATGCCTGCGATCGTGTTGCTTATCCCTGCAGCTGTCGACTCGCTCACCGGCACATAGCCATAAGACTCATTGCCAGACGGCAGAGCAGATCCGACCGAAGCCGACGCGTTCGCGCATTGGCCGAGCGCATAGACGCGCAAAGCGTCCTCCGATTTGATCATCGGAAGATCTTGCGCAACCGCTAGGACGGACAAGAACGAACAGGCGAACAACGCTGACGCTGCAGTTAGGACGATTCTTTTCATCTGTTTCCCTTTCTTTTCTGTTTTGTTGTGGTTTTAGTGGACTATCGGACGGATGTGCAGGTTCTCGAAGCGAAGAACGTTTGTGGCATTAGATGCCACCTGATTGCTCTGCGCCACGATCACCGAATCGCTCGATCTTGCCGCCTGTTTGTTTCCCCTGTAAGCCAAAAGGCTGACGAGGACGGCGGCTGCGATAACGCTGATGATTGCTGTTCTTTTCATTTTCATAGCTGATATGAGATTGTGATGAACGAAAAATGGCCTACTGCGGCCACTTCTAGTAGTATAACACAATACTGGTCTTTGTCAAGTCTAGCGCTAGCCTGCGGCCGCGCTACAATCCTCGATATGAAAAGCCTCCTCCGCTGGCTCTCCAGGAGCAGGTATCCCTATGAGCCCCTCATAAAGGTCGAGATATCTCGCAGCCGACTTTTGCACAACCTGGAGCGATTCCAGAAGATCGCCCCGAACGGGATCATCGCGCCTGTCTTGAAGAGCAATGCCTACGGGCACGGCCTTTACGATGTCGCGCGCATCCTGGAGAGATACCGCCGCGGCTTGCCCAGCCCGGGAAGGGATGCTGTGCACCCCATCCCATTCTTCGTCGTCGATTCATTCTTCGAGGCGCTGGCTTTGCGAAACCAAGGCATCCGCGCTCCCCTTCTCGTGATCGGCTACACGCGGCCAGAGACCATCATGGCATCTAGCTTGCGCGACGTCTCATTCACGGTCAGCAGCCTCGATTCCCTTCAGGCCATAGAATCGATCGAGCACCCGGTCCGCATCCACCTCAAGATAGACACCGGCATGCGCCGGCAAGGCATCCTGCCGCAAGAGATCGATGCCGCTCTCGGATCGCTCGAGAACAACGAGAACCTCGCCCTCGAAGGCCTTTGCACGCACTTCTCTGATGCCGACGACCCCGATGGATCGTTCACGGAAGGCCAGATCCGCGTCTGGAACAAGGCGGTCA
The DNA here is from genome assembly GCA_018970245.1 of Patescibacteria group bacterium. Classification (GTDB taxonomy): domain Bacteria; phylum Patescibacteriota; class Minisyncoccia; order Phycocordibacterales; family PALSA-1337; genus C7867-002. The sequence goes on along the minus strand of JAGWWT010000001.1, from coordinate 95,332 downwards.
CCAGGTTCAAGAACGGCTTCAGACGCCTGAAATATTTCCATGCCAGCAATACCGACGGACATAGATATTCGAGCGAGATCGACGCCAATGTCTCCAGGCTCGGGATCGGGCTTTACGGGCTCGTCGACGGCTCGGCGTTCTCGCCGGCCCTGGATCTCAAACCTGTCCTTTCTATGAAGACGGTCGTCTCAGCCGTGAAGAAGATCTCGCGCGGCGACAGCGTCGGATACGGACGGACATTCAAGGCCGACCGAGACATGACTATAGCCACCGTGCCAGCCGGGTATTATGAAGGGATAGACAGGCGGCTTTCCAACAATGGCAGCCTGCTCATAGGGCCCGACAGCGAGCCGTGCCCGATCATCGGCCGGGTATCCATGAATATCACTACCGTGGACGCGAGCCATGCCTACAAGGCCGCACAAGGAGAGGAGGCCACATTGATCTCCGACGAGCCTTCCGATCTGAATTCGGTGATGAACATAGCCAAGGCTTGCGGGACCATCCCCTACGAGATCGCCGTCCATATCCCCGCGCACCTAAAGAGAGTGGTGATGGATTAGGGCGCATCCCGATCTACTGTGCGCAGGGAGGGATTTGAACCCCCGTAGCCCATAGGGCGATGGATTTACAGTCCATTGCAATTGACCGCTCTGCCACCTGCGCGCTTTCAAAAACGACATCCGTGATTCTAATATGGATCGGAGCTGTTGGCAATCTTGGCAATCTGAGGCTGCCGCGCCTACCTGCACATCCCCTTTATCTCCTGGACGATCTGATCGAGAGAAGTAGCCGCCTTCACCAGGAATTTCTGCGCACCGAGAGCGCGGGCCTTTTCGATGTCTGACGGCTTGGAGAGGTTCGACAGGACCATCTTTGGGACGGACTTCATGGACTCATCAGAGCCGACCTTCTGGAGTATGTCGAAGCCGCTCATGCCCGGGAGGATCAAGTCCACGACTATCGCGTCAGGCTTGACTGATTTTAGCGTCTCCAGCGCTTCTTCCCCATTCTTGGCGTGGAACAGGTCGAATCCCGAAGCCACCAGCTTGCGCGCCAGGATCGTGCCGATCAGCCTGTCGTCCTCTACCCAAAGCAATTTCTTCTTCGATCCGGATGGGTGTTCGTCACCCTTCCGCCCCGGCTCGTGGCCGAAGTACTTGTCGACTTTTTGGACTATGTCAGCAGGCTCGGCATGGAGAGCCATGAAGAACTCTGCCACGCTGCCGGCCGGGACCTTGGTCATGTTGATGGGCGTGCCTTGGATGGAGAGCAGGAATACAGCGATCTTCGAGAGCATCGGCTCAGCTTGCTTCTTGGAAAGGACCTCGTAGCCGTCTATGCCTGGCAGAGTCACGTCCAGAAGGACGAGATGCGGCAGGAAATCATATATCGCCTTCAATCCCTCGACGCCGTTCTTGACCAGCGAGACGAACTCGAAGCCATCATCGTGAAGCGCGCCGGCTAGCTTCTCGCCGAAAGCGCCATCGCCTTCGATGATCAGGATCTTCTCTTTCTTGGTTTCGGATGCCATAAGGACATTATAACAAACGGCATCATGTTTATGGAAGCGCTATAGCGCTATATATAGCCGGCGATGACCCTCATGATCTCCTTCGTAGGGATGGCGAAGCTGATGTTGGAGGAGCCGTAGACGGTAGCGACGTTGACGCCCACCACATGCCCCGCCAGATCTATGAGCGGCCCTCCAGAATTGCCGGGGTTTATCGAAGCGTCTGTCTGGATCACGCCATCGAGGCTTTCCGTCGATCCATTCGTGTCGGAAGCCTGTATGGTCCTGTTCAGCCCAGAGATGATGCCGACAGAGACGGAATTGCTGTACTCGCCGAGCGCGTTCCCTATAGCGACGACCGTCTGGCCGAGCTTGAGGGACGACGAATCGCCGAATGACGCTATGGTCGGATAATAGCCGTCGATCTTTATGACCGCCAGGTCGTTGTTCGGGTCGCGGTAGACGACGCTGGCCGGCTTCTGGTCGCCGTTCGAAAGGAGGACAGTGTACGAGGCGGAGACGTCTTCGACCACATGCCGATTGGTCAGTATGTAGCCGTCATGCGAGATGAGGAAGCCGGTGCCTGCGCCGATCTTCTGCAAGGTAGAGCCCTTCTGGACCCAGACGGGGACCTGGAATCCGAAGCCCTGGAATGCCGGGTCGCTCCCGAACGGATTCATGTACGCGACCTGGAGATTCGGGACATCCTTCGATATGACGACCGAGACTACGGCAGGCGCCGTATCGGCTACAGCCGTCGTGAGCAGCTGATCCTGCGATTTCGCCGGGGCAGTGCCTGGCCGGTCAGCCAGCTTTGCTACCTGCGAGGCCGTCTGGCCGATGCGAGCCGTCGTAGATGCCTGGCTCTCCGCGAGGGCGCCGATAGAATCTTGGACCTGATTGAGCTGCCTCTCCAAGACGGTGATCTGGTTCAGATTGAAGACCCCGATGCCGAGGGCGATCAGGAAGCAGGCTCCAAAGAGAGTGGCTGTTATGCGCTTCATTGTTGTTTCCTACGATTCAGGAGGCCGCGCGGTGTGCGCGCCTCGGAACATGGCCTATCAAAGGAGGTACTTCAGGATATTTATAGCGTATGCAGACATGATCATCATCGCTACAGGAAAGATCACGATCAGATGATTGATCGGCAAGAATAGATCGATCGTCAAAATAACCGATGACGCGACGAAAACGACCACGAGCCGCGTCCTCGAAGCCGGCGTGAAGTCGCGCCTCACAGCCGATCCGAACGACTGTAATACGATGCTCGCCACGGCGATGAAAAGAAAGGCAGGGGCCACGAAGCCCGAGATGAGCGCTTCATCATAGAGGAGCGACCCGAATAAGACGCTGTTCAGCACGACGGATATCGCGCTGAATATCTCTATCCCAGCGCCGCAGGCCTTGACCTGTTTCACTATGGAGTGATCCAAGTCCATGGGTGCAATTATACATCAAGTTTCTAGATTTTTCAACTGTTGACAAGCTGGCTAATTTCTTGGCCGCTTTTTAGACTGTTTCTCCGCGCCATATCTATCCGCGAGGCCGAACTTCTCCTGGAGCTTGAACAGCTCGTCGCGGATGAGCGCCGCCGTCTCGAAATCGAGGCTCTTGACTGCATCGGCCATCTGGCGCTCCTTGTTCTGGATGAGGAGCCTTGGGTTGCTCTCGGCGAGGGATCCGTCTATCTTGACCATCTCATTCACCGCCTTGTCATGCTCAGTCCTGAGCTGGTCGGTGATATCGTGGATCTGCTTCCTAATGGTCTGGGGCGTGATGCCGTGTTCTTTGTTATATGCCATCTGGATGTCGCGGCGGCGGTTCGTCTCCTTGATCGCCGAATCCATCGATCCTGTGATGTTGTCGGCATAGAGGATGACGCGCCCAGCAGCGTTCCTGGCGGCACGGCCTATCGTCTGGATGAGAGACGTCTCCGAGCGCAGGAAGCCCTCCTTGTCTGCATCGAGTATCCCGATGAGCGACACCTCCGGCAAGTCCAGCCCCTCACGGAGCAGGTTGACGCCGACCAAGCAGTCGTATTTGCCCTTCCTGAAATCGGTGAGGATGGTTATGCGCTCTATCGTCTTCACATCGCTGTGCAAGTAGGCTGCCTTAATGCCCTTCTCTTTGAGGAATTCCGAGAGATCTTCGGCCATCTTCTTCGTCAGCGTCGTGGCGAGGACGCGATCGCCTTTCTTTATCGTGGCCACCGCCTCATCGATGAAGTCGAAGATCTGGCCTTTATAGTGTGTCGGGGAAGGATCCTCGCCCTCGACGACCGCCTGTCTGGCCTGCTGGCCAGCGGCTTTCTCGGCCGCCTTCGCGGCCTGCGAAAGTCGTCTCGGACTAGGACCCTTCCCCTCCCTGATGGGCCTGACTTCGATCTCGGGGTCAACCAGCCCGGTCGGCCTGATGACCTGCTCGACCGTCTGCTCGCTCGTCTCCTTCTCATACTGGCCGGGCGTCGCTGATGTGAAGATCATCGGCCCGATCCTCTCCAGGAACTCATCGAATTTGAGCGGCCGGTTGTCTTTGGCCGAGGGCAGCCTGAATCCATGCTCGACGAGCGTCTCTTTGCGGGAGGCGTCACCGGCGTACATGCCGTTGAGCTGCGGTATCGTCACATGGGATTCGTCAACAACGGTCAGGAAGTCGGGCGACCCATCCGCCTTGTGCGGGAAATACGATAGGAGCGTGTCCGGCGGCTCGCCGGGCATCTTGCCGCTGAAGTGGCGGGAATAGTTCTCGATGCCATTCGTGTATCCTATCTCGCGTATCATGGCGAGGTCGTATTTTACGCGCCTCTTGAGCCTCTCGGCCTCGAGCATCTTGCCCTGCTTGTCGAGCGCCTTCAGGCGCCCTTCGAGCTCGGCTTTGATCGTACCAAGAGCCTTCTGGACCTGCTCGTCTGTCGATATGAAATGCTTGGCCGGGAAGATGTAGATCGTGTCGTGCTTTCCCCGGACAGCGCGGGAGATCGGATCGAGCTCGACTATGGCCGAGACCTTTGCACCCTCGTATTCTATACGATAGATGGTCTTCTCATTCACGGGCATGACTTCCAGAGTATTGCCTAGGGCTCGGAACTGACCAGCATCGATATCGGCCGTCGTGCGGTTGAAATGTATGTCGATGAGCTTCCTTATGAGCTCCGAACGGGAGAGCTCCATTCCGACGCCGATCTTGAGATTGACCTTCTCGTATTCTTCGGGGCTGCCCAGACCATAGATGCACGATACGGAAGCGACGATGATGACATCCTTCCTGGTCAAGAGCGCTTGGGTGGAAGCATGGCGCAGCCGCTCTATCTCGGCGTTTATCATGGCCTCTTTTTCGATATACGTATCGGTAGCCGGCATATAAGCTTCAGGCTGGTAGAAGTCGTAGTACGACACGAAGTAGTGCACGGCATTCTCCGGGAAGAACTCTCGGTATTCCTGCGCGAGCTGGGCAGCCAGAGTCTTGTTATGGGCGATCACCAAGGTCGGCTTGCCATATGAAGCGATGACGTTTGCCATGGTGAAGGTCTTGCCCGAACCGGTCACGCCGAGGAGGGTCTGGCGGCCGAGGCCCTTCGCCAAACCTTCATTCAGCGACGAAATCGCCTTCGGCTGGTCTCCAGCCGGCTTGTAGCCGGACGCTAGCTTGAATCGGGATGGCGACATACCTAAATATCCGAGGGCTTAGGCCTCGGCATGCGTTAACTATACGCCCGTACAAAAAAGCCGCAAGCTCATATGAGAGGCGTGCGGCTTGAGGCGATATGGCGACGCTAAGAGGTCAATCTGAGAACTCCTTGTACCTGGGGTAGACGCTGGCGAGGGCCGTTGCGTCTGCCGGCTTGCGGCGGATCATCCTGGCTGAGGCGCGCGAGACCCCTCCCCAGCGCTTCGAGATGACGAGGGTCCAAACCTCTCCCTTGAAACAGTACTCTACCCGCGGACCGTATTCCTTGCCGAAGTCGGCCCATGCGCTCTGGCCTATTTGCCTCGGCGCCAGCTCATTCGATGTCTTGATCGAGCGAGACTTGCGGCGGAAGAGCTTGTGGTCGAACGGGAGCATCAACGGGATATCGATCCAGTCGCGAGATCTGGCTATCATAGGCCGTCATCCTCCCCGTAGACGCCGATCCGGTGCTGGCCCAATATGACGACTGGTTCCGGCTCGTCGCTGGTAGGCGGGCATACCACGATGACCTCGTGCCGCACCGTCTCTCTGGCGACCGTCTCCGTCCTGTCTACCGACGGGACAGATCTGTCTTCTGCTACTGTTATTCTCAGCATACTTCTCCTTATCGTATCCGGCACGGACCGCCGCGACCCCGGTTCTCTGACCAGGTCGTTATCGCTGCGATCCTGCCGGAAATTGTTCATGTGCTGCTTTCTCCCGTTCCAGAAGCCGCAAATGCGGCAGCGGATGAGAAATCAGGCTCCGAACCTTTCGGTTTGGAGCCTGAGTCTGAGACTAAATCTGGGATTTCGTCACAAAGTCTGGCTCCAAACATGCTGCCAAATGGCGAGCATGCGCGTGAGCTTGACTGACTTCGTGAACGAATGATTCATGTGCATCTAAGAGTAGCCGACCTCGGTCATAGCGTCAAGAGCCTTTGTGGATAGCCGGCTAGAAGCGGACAAAAAAGGAGAGGCTGTGAAGCCTCTCTTGATGCGCCGTCAGTATCCGTAGATCCGGCGGCGCTGCGCGTTCCATTCGTCCGACAGGCGGGCCAGCGGACTGGGAGCGCGCTTCTTCTTGGCGGTCTCCTCTTCCTGCTCTTCGTGGAGCCGAGAGATTTCCCTGACAAACTTGTCGAACCCTGGACGGAACGTCTCATCAGCGATCTTTCTCGCACTCATAGCTGACGATATTCTATCAAAGCGGCCGATAGGCCGCTATTTCCTTATCAACACCCTTTGCACAGCCTGGTAGATGTGGGACTCGCCCATGCCATATAGCTCGATCAACTCGTCAGGCTTGCCTGATTGGCCGAATAGATCCCTCACTCCGATGAATTCTATGGGCGTGGGGTGATGGCTAGCGAGGAGCTCCGCCACCGCCGATCCCATCCCGCCAGCGATCTGATGCTCTTCCACGGTTACAAGGGCTTTGGCCTCGTTCGATAGGTCTATGATGGCTTTCTCATCGAGTGGCTTGATGGTGGACAGGTTCATGACAGCGACCATCTTCCCTTCCGATTCGAGGCGCTTCGCGGCCATGAGGGCCTTGTAGAGCAGAGCTCCTGTGGCGATGATGCCGACTTCGGCTTTCTTGCCGCCGGCCGGAATGAATGCGAGCCGCGCCTTGCCTATCTCGAACGGCGTTTCATCGGTGGTCATGACAGGCGTCTTCTCGCGCGCCAGGCGGATGTATGTGGGATCTTTCGTCTTCGCTGCCGCGATCGTCGCCTTCCTGGCCTCTATCGAATCGCACGGCGAGATCACGACCATCCTTGGCAAAGCGCGCATGATGGCCATATCCTCCAATGCTTGATGCGTGCCGCCATCGGGACCGACCGAGACCCCGGCGTGCGAGCCGGCGATCTTCACAGGACGATTGTTGTAAGCGGCGGTGGTCCTGATCTGCTCCCAATTCCTCCCGGGGCTGAATGTCGCATACGAGCTCATGAATGGGATCTTGCCCATGGCTGCCATCCCGCTCGCGACCGTCGCTAGATTCTGCTCGGCCACGCCGATCTCCACGAAGCGCTCGGGGTATTTTTTCTTGAACGCTTCCATCTGCGTAGACTCCGTCAAGTCCGCACAAAGCCCGACGACATTCTTGTCGCTGTCGCCGGCTATAAGCAATCCTTGTCCGAAGCCTTTGCGGATCGGCACCTGCTCGACATCGGCGTCGAAGAGCTTCGGGTTGAGTTTTAGATCGGGGTTGAGCATTTTCGCTTCATTTGAATAAACCTATTAAGGCGAACAGCGCTATGCCAGCCCAAGCAAAATTCAATATAGCCGGCTGCGCATCATTCTTTTTGAAAGCTATCCAGGCGATCGCCAAAGATCCGACCAGATTGCAGAGCTGATATAAAGTGTTATCTGCATTCCAAGTGCCTAGCGTTATGAGCGCATAGCTAAATAGCAAGATCACCAGCCCAAACCAGCCGACCCACTCCAAAAATGAAAAGCTGACGCGATTCTTAGTCATGGTCTTGTGCTCTCGACTTTTCCGCCCATAGTGCGAATAGCTTTCAACGCCCTCAACGCCGTTTCGATCTCCTCGGGCGTGCCGGGCGGCTTGCCATGCCATTCGAACTTGCGCTCGAATTCGGGGATGCCTTTCGATGGGATGGTGTAAGCGATGATGACCGTCGGCTTGTCGAATACGGCCCAGGTTTCGGTCACAGCCCTGTCGATGTCCCGGAAGTCGTGGCCGTTGCACTCGATGACGTGCCAGTTCCACGACCGCCATTTGTCGGCCAGCGGGTCGAGAGGCATGATGTCCTCGGTGAAGCCGTCGATCTGGATATTGTTGCGGTCGATGATGGCCGTCAAGCTGTGGAGCTTCTCTTTGCCGGCGAGCATCGCCCCTTCCCAGGAATTGCCCGCGTCTAGCTCTCCATCCGACATCATGCAATAGAACCGGCGCGAAGAGGTCCGGCCGCTGTCGATCCGGTCAGCGATCGCCATCCCGACCGTCTGCGACAAGCCAGAACCTAGCGGGCCAGAGGAAGTCTCGAGCATCGGCAAGAAGTCGCGATGCGGATGGCCCTGCAGCCGCGAATGGAGCTTGCGGAGCGTCATCAATTCCTTGATCGGGAAATATCCGGCGTGCGCCATCGTCGCATAGAGGACGGGACAGATATGGCCATTCGAAAGCACTAGCCGATCGCGATATTCCCAGCTCGGATTCTTGGGATCGTGCTTGAGCGCATGGAAATACAGGTACGTGAATATGTCGGCCATGCCGAGCGGACCGGCAGTGTGGCCGGACTTCGCCTCTATCAAAGACTCGATTATGGAAAGGCGGATCTCGGCAGCCTTCTTGGCGAGGAGCGCGGCTTTTTCGTCGGTCAAAGGCATTTGCCTCTAATTATAGCCTACAATGACTTGAATTTCTGCAGGGCGTCCAGTGGATTATCGTTGTTGAATATGGCAGAGCCGACGACCAGGCGGTCAGCTCCGGCCTCGATGAGCTTCGGCGCAGTTTCCAGCGATACGCCGCCATCGACAGAGATCGCCATGTCCGGATATCTCTCTTTTATGAGCTTGACCTTGCCTATCACTTTGTCGTCGAATGATTGGTGCTGGAAGCCTACGTTGTCTATCCCCATGCACTGGACGAATTGGATCCGATCCTTATGGAGCTCGAGCAGCTCTAGTGGCGACTCGATATCGAACGCCAGGCCGATCTCGACCACGCCAGAGAGCCTGATTATGGCTGCGGCCAGATCGCCCTTGGCCTCGGCATGCAAGATCAGCCTTGAAGCGCCAGCCTTGACCCATTCATCGACAATCTCTTCAGGCCGGTTGACCATCAAGTCGAATTCATAGCTCAGGTCTTCCCAGCCGGGCAGGCCTTCCTCCTCGCGAAGGATCCGATCGAAATTGTCGTCATGCTTCCTGTACGGCCAGGTCGCGTTCTGCACGAATTGCCCGTCGCAAATGTCTATCTGGACCTGCTTGGAGAAGCCCTTGATGAGCTCGATCTTCTCTGTGACTTCAGCGAAGTCCTTCGGAAGGATGGCGGGGATGATCTCGATTTTGGACATGCTATTCTATGCTGTCTATCTCCTCTATCCTCCTAGCGTGCCTTTCTTCGCCAGAGAACGGAGTCTCGAGCCATAGATCGACGGCTTTTTTAGCAGAGGCCGCGTCGGTGAATCTAGCACCGATCGAAAGGATATTGGCGTCATTGTGCTCACGCGATTTCTTGATCACCTCCTCGCTGCCGCCGTACCAGACAGCCGCTCTAACACCCGGGAATCGGTTGGCGACTATGGCTTCGCCTTGGCCGGATCCGCCGAATATGATCGCCTTTGTCTCGCCTTTCAAATCCGTGGCCACATGCATCGCTGCGGCAGACATGTATTCGGGATAATCGTCCTCGGGCTTCAATTCATGCGCGCCGACATCGAGCACCTGGATCTTCTTGGATTCCAAATGCTTCTTTATCGCTTCTTTGAGCTCATATCCGGCGTGATCGGCGGCGAGGATGATTAGATTTTTCATGATTTATAGAAATCTTCTTCTTCGTAATAATACGACTGTTCGATGCCTTTCATATAGACTTCGCGGTCATCGATCTTATCTGTCAATGCCGCGCGCAGCAACTCGCGGATCTCAAGGTCATTCACCGGGCTTCGTTGCATAGAATTGAGATAATCAGCCTTATCTATTCGTGCCCAGTCGACGCATTTCTTGAGATTCTTCTTCAAGATGAGATCCAACCAGATCCTCATGCTGCGGCCGTTGCCTTCCATGAAGGGGTGGGCGATGTTCATCTCAACATACTTTGCCACGATCTCCTCAAAAGCGCTCTCTGGCATCTTGCTGATCTTGTCCAGGCTCTCCTTTAGATACAGGTGAGAAGCAAAACGAAAACCGCCTTTGCTTATGTCTTTTGTCCGAATCTGCCCGGCAAAATCATAAAGCCCATCGAACAGGTATTCGTGGATCTGCTGCAATCCCTTGGTAGTGCCGACTTCGAGCTTCCCCAATTCTTGGCTATCGAATAGTTTTTTCGCCCTTTCCTTGCTTATCTTGTCGACATTTTGCATGTCGATATTATACCATTTTTACGCCAATCTGCCTGCTTTTATCACATGTTCCACGAGGGTGTGCGTGTATTCCATTTCGCATTGGTACCGCGCCGGCAGATTTTAAAAAACTACAAAACTTCGATTTAAAACTCCGCATGTTTATTATCCTTATGACCTAGAAAATATCAAGCAAAATAAAGGGATAACCAACTATTGCAAAGTAAAACGTATACAGTATACTGAATCTGTTCCCATTAAGGGGCTTTTAAGACCTAAGTAACTGGGCAGGATGCGGTACACGGCCAAAGCAAGCCATCCGTATCCTTGGAAAAACCGCCTTCACCGGCGGTTTTTGCTTACAAGCCGTGAACCGCTTTGATTGCTTCTCTAATTCTGGCGATGGATTCAGATCCGACATTCGGCGCATGTCGCAGACCTGATTTCTTATCACGAACAAGATGTAACCTGTCGAGAGAAACTACATTGAAGAGATCACACTTAACCCAGCTCCGTTTACCTGATAAGTATAAAGTGCAGAACTGCTGATCTAACTCAAGATGGTAGTTGAAAATGATTTTCGGCTCAACTGTACTTATAGGAACGACTGCTATCAATTTTGAGTTATGCTTATGCTTGGATATAACGATCACCGGTCTCTTTTTAATCATTTCAGGCGCAATAAAACCAGAGTAATCGCAATAGACAACCGAACCGACTTTTGGTTGGAACCTCAGCATCGTTCAATTTAATCACAGACGTCAAACGGCACCCATATAGGATGACGTTAAGATCTAATTGAGTAATTATAAACTATGATCACTATGTGCACACCATAGAAAATCAAGCTGAAAGCCTCTTCCATTCCATAGTTAGGAATATAGCCAAAATTAAGTCGATGAACCAAACTTGAATATTTCCATAAAGGAATAGTGCAGGCCATGAATGACCAAAGGCTACGGAAAATGCAAAAGTGACAATTAACATGGCCCATAGAGTAATAATTGACCATCGTTTAACCATTAATGTGCCAATCACGGAGACAATCAAGAGAGCGGGACCAATTAACACATAAGTAATAGCTTCAATAGCCGTGGAAGTTGAAGAGGCTGCCGCAAACAATATCTTATAAATCTGGGAATATATATACAGAAGATACAATGCTTCCAAACAAAGAACTGCCCCTGCCATTCTAAATAAATTTTTGTTCATGATATATAATAAATCATCAATCGATAATTTTGTATTTCAAGATGCCTTAATATCCAAAATTATAATCTACTCCAGGGAATTTATATCTGTTCATATTAGTCTACCAGCCGCAATCAGATGCCTGACCAACGTTTCTGTATATCTGATTTCATTGCGATACCATGCGATTTCTATTCTTGTACATCCCGTAAACTTTACCAACAATGTATCCAACAATTGCTCCAGCTATCAGACAAACCAGTGCACCATTTGGTCCGTAATTCATCAGACTGTAAACCCCCTGATATGAACTGCATGATAATGGCTGACTTTGACTTGCAACCGTACCGCACAATATCGGATGCGTATAGGATAGAAACCACATGAATAAGACTGATATGATCAGTCCGATAAGTGTTCCTCTCAACCAGTATCTTTTAAATTTCATGTTTCAATCTAGACCAATCTCCCAGCCTTTATCACATGCTCCACGAGGGTATGCGTGTACCCCATCTCGTTGTCATACCAAGCGAGCACTTTCACGAGGTTGCCTCCGACGACGCGAGTCATAGCGAGGTCGGCGATAGAAGCGTGGCGGTTGCCGACGATGTCATGCGACACCAGCGGCTCTTCTGTCACCGTGAATATGCCGTTCCATTTCGGGTCTGCTGCGGCCTTCTTGAGGATGCCGTTCACCTCTTCGGCAGTGGTGTCCCTCTTGGCCAGGAATGTGATGTCCACGATAGAACCGGTGACGACTGGCACGCGTATCGAGATGCCGTCGAACTTGTTCTCGAGCTGAGGCAAGGCTTTGGCGACCGCTATAGCTGCGCCCGTAGACGAAGGTACGATGTTCTGCGCGGCTGCGCGGCCTTCGCGCAGGTCTTTCTTAGAAGGGCCGTCGACCAGGGCTTGGCTGGCCGTATAGGCATGGACCGTATTGAGCAGGGCTTTCTCGATCCCAAGAGTCTCGTCTAGGATGGCCATGAGGGGCGAGCCGGCATTGGTCGTGCAAGAAGCATTGGAAGTGATCTGGCAGGATTCCAGCCGGTCCTCGTTCAGGACCATGAGGACTGTAGCGCCCTTCACCTTTGCGTCCGGGGCATCCTTGATCGGCGCAGAGACCACGACGCGCTTCGCGCCAGCCGTTATATGAGCCTGTGCTTTCTCGGCTGAAGCGAACAAACCGGTCGACTCGACTACCACGTCGATGCCGAGCTCTTTCCATGGCAATTTGGTCGGGTCCTTCTCGGACACGAACTTGATCTCCTGCCCGTCGACGGAGAGGACGCTCTTTTCCGCGTCGGCCTTCACATCGAAGGGAGAGACGCCGTAGGCCGTGTCGTACTTCATGAGATATTCGAAATTTTCCAGGCGGCCGAGATCGTTCACCGCCACGACCTCCAATTCTTGGCGATCCTTGGCGACTTTGACGAATGCCCTGCCGATGCGGCCGAAGCCGTTCACTGCTACGCGGATTTTTTTCATTGGTGATTGTGAATTAGTAGGTATGGCAATATTGTAACATGTTTATTATACTCAACCCGAACCGTCCTTTAAACTAACGTCATATGTCTAGAAATCGACTCTGCAGATCCCAAATGCGCGAGATAATGAAAACCGTCTTCGCTTCCGTGCTCGACCGCGGCCCGATCGCTTCCATGCACGCAGCCTTCCGCCGATACAAAGAGGTCCGGCAACATCCTGATTTCGACGGCCACGTGAGCCAGCGTCGAGCCAGATTCGACGAGCTCCACCGCCCTGATTTCATCGCTTAATTCGGCGACGGCACTTCATTCCCGGTCAAGATAGCAGAAAAAGATCGTCTGGCGCGCCACTTTCTGCGGCACTGCATCAAGGCCAAAAGGATCTTCGTGGTCATCGTCATCAATGCCGGGAAGTCAGTCGGCCAGCTGGTAGAAGAATTCATAAGCAACGTCTCGCGAGCGTACGACGAGCTCATCGCTCTCACGCAGGCCGAAAGAGACGCCGCTAAGCAGGCTTCAGCCGCCGTGCGGCAGCCGCAGCCTCGGCCACTGTTATATCCCCGCCCTGAGAGGATACCTCTTGCCTACAGCTGCGGCCGATCAGGCTGAGAGCGCTCAGGCGCCGATCGTCCCACCGCTCTGCCCGGCATACGCCGTGCAGAGCTTTTTTATGAGCCCGGGGCCTTCGTAGATCATCCCCGTGATGAGCTGCACCAGATCCGCTCCGGCCTCGAACTTCTCAAGAGCCGTTTCGGCTGACATGACTCCGCCCGCCCCGATGATGGTGAACCTCTTTCCGTATAGATCGCGCGTCTTGGCGATGAGGGCCGTCGACGGATGAGCGCAAGGCTTGCCGGATAAGCCGCCCTGATATGAGGCTGGCGCTTCTTCCCTGATCTCCAGAGAATCGTAGTCCTTGTTCAAATTGCCTATGACGACTCCATCCAGGCCGAATCGATCGATCGTCTTGAGCAGAGATTCGAACTGCACCCAAGGGATATTGATCGGCATCTTCACGTAAACAGGCTTCTTGGTCGGGATCGCCTTCAGCGCGCCGAGGAGCTGCGGGAGAAGCTTCGGGTCATTGAAAGCCTCTGCGCCGAAGGCGTTAGGGCATGAGATATTGATCGTATAGTAGTCGCCGACATCCGCTCTGTTGAGGCGCTCGAATGAATAGCAGTAATCATCGATGCCTTTATCGATCGGTACCGAGAGCGCATCATTCGTGCGCGCGATGGAGATGCCAGTCACGAAGCCGGTCCCGGCCACTGATTCCCTGGGCGTAGACTTCAGCCGCGCAATGATCTTGTCCACGCCTTCGTTGCGCAAGCCCTTGTTGACTATGATGCTCCTATTCTTGGGCAATCGCGTCAATCGAGGCTTAGGATTGCCGGGGCACGGCCTGGCCGTGACCGAGCCGATCTCCTCGCCGCCGAGGCCGATATGGGGCAAGATGCGGGAAAGCTGGCCGTTATAGTCGAATCCGGCTGAGAGCAGGAATGGCGTCCTGTACTTGATCCCGTCGACAGTCCTAGATATGTCCGGCCCATGATATCCGTATAGCGCTTCGATGGCCGCTCTGGTGACCGAATGATCGCCTAGCATGACGCCATTCCTGGTCATCCTGTCGTGGACGTATTCCGGATCGAGCCTGAACATGAGCGGCTTGAGGATATTCTTGTATAGCACGAAGACAATATAGCACGTTATAATATCCCAATCACATGGACCTCCAGCACACCCTCACATACCTTGTCACCAATTACCCCATCCTCGTCTACGGAGCCATTGTGATCATCGGCTATGTCGAAGGCCCGATCCTCGCCATGGCATGCGGCATACTCTATCGCCTCGGCTTCTTCCACATAGTGCCGCTTTATCTGTCCCTCATGGCAGGCGACCTCCTCGGCGACTGCTTCTGGTATTATATGGGCCACCGCTTCGGCCATAGGTTCGTGCAGAGGTTCGGCCGGTATTTTTCCATCCACGAGAAGGACATCAACGTCGTCTCGCGCATATTCAGGCGCCACTCGACCTCCATACTCGTCATATCCAAGCTGACCACGGGATTCGGCTTCGCCATAGTCACGCTCTTCACCGCTGGCCTCTCCAAGATCCCATTCAGGAAATACCTGACACTGAACATCATGGGCCAATTCATCTGGACCGCCGGGCTGCTAGCTCTAGGCTACCTTTTCGGCCACCTGTTCGTCAGCTTCAACAATATACTGGCCCGCGTTTCTCTGGTATCATTGTCTATCATAGTCTTGTTCCTGGTCGTCGGCTTCGGGAAGTTCGTGAGAGACTATGTCATGACGCATAACGTCGCCGGGAACGGCAACGGCGACAGCCAAAATGATATCAGTGATAATACCGGCCAGGAATGAGGAGAAGCGCATCGCTGCGGCGCTTGAGGCCATCCTCAAGCAGGATCACCCTGATTACGAGGTTATCGTCGTCGACAACGGCAGCACCGACCAGACATCGAAGATCGCTTCCAGCTTTCCAGGCGTGAAGGTCCTCCGCGAAGACCATATGGGCACTATGTGGGCCTGTGAACGCGGCCGGCGCGAAGCCAAAGGAGACATCATCGTCCGCATGGATGCCGACTGCATCCCGCGGACCGATTGGCTGTCCCGAGGCGCCAGCCATTTCGCCGACCCGCGCGTGACGGCCGTCTCTGGGCCCTATGAATATTTCGATTACTCTCCTCTTTTCCAATTCATAACAGATGTGATCCAGCAGGACGTATATTGGCTCTCAAGCAATGTCCTCCAGTGGCTGGGCGGCAACGGCGTGATGATCGGCGGCAACAGCTTCATGCGCGCTTCGGCTATGGAAAAGATCGGCGGATTCGATACGAGCATCGTCTTCTACGGCGACGACACGGATATCGCCAAGAAGATGTCGAGGCTCGGCCACCTGGTTTTCGATAGGAAGCTCATCCTGCCGACTTCGGCGAGGCGCTTCATGCGCCAAGGCATCATGGCTACCATCAAGCCTTATTTCCTAGGCTTTTGGGGAGCGGTCTTTAACGCTTCGAACCGTCCTGAATACGACGGCTCATCCGTCGAGACCGCGAGCAAAGCAGTCGACCCCAAAGACGCAAAGACCGCCCTCTAGGGCGGTCTTTTTCACTGAGGCGTTTGGACGATCGTCTGCGTCCTCATCCCTTAGCGGCCTATTGCTGCGAAGAGCTAGCGGCTTCGGTCGAGCTTGCTGCCGCAGACGAGCTCATGACGGATTTGTCCCATTTGACCAGCGCCTGGATGATGGCTTCAGCATCCTTCCTGGCGGCGACGAGGTCCTGCTGGGCGGCCCTGATCTTGGAGCGGGCGTCTTTGAGAGCAGCGGTATTGGAGGCCATCTTGGTCTTGTCGCCCTGATCCGGCACCAGAGCAGAGACTTCAGAGACGGCAGCCTGGGCCTGGGAAGCCGCATCTGCTGCTTTGGCGGCTATGTCAGACAAATCGGACTGCAGAGCTGAAAGGTTAGAGATCGCCGAGGCGCTTGAGAGCCTGGATTGGAGCTTCTGGGATACCGATCCTAGCATCTGCGATATCGTGACTATCCTGTCAGATGCGGCGATGATGTTGAGCTGCGGCATGACCAAGGCGTAGACGCGATAGTTATCAATGACAGCCTTGTCGTCGGACCTGAGATCGGCTGTGGACGTGGCGGCGTCGACCTGTGTCTTGAGCGTCTGGAGATTGGTGACGATGGACTGGAGCGTATTCTCGATCGATGACTTCTGGGCGTCTGATATGTTGCGCAGCCCCTGTATGCGCGCGATGAGCTTGTTCAGGCTCTGGACTCGGACGTCTATCTCCTTGTCTCCGTGGGCACCGAGGACAGCCATGCGCTGCGCCTCAGTGACTCCAGAGGTGTTCTTCCTGGCGGCTGGAGCCTGGGCGAATACCGGCGCGATAGAAAAGGCAGATGCTATGGCGGCCATAGCGACGGCGGATATGATCTTTGTTCTCATGATGTTGATTGGCATTTGGCTCTTATAATCACTGCTGGACGGGCACCGCGGTGCCTGATGACAGGCCAGAATCGACATTGGCCGAATCGGTATTGAGGCCGCTCATCTGCGAGTCTACCGCGCTCATGTCCTGCTGGAGCGATGCGGTCGAGGTATCCGATGGCGCGGTCATGCCCGTGCCGCTCAGATTCGGGCTCTGGCTCTGACTCTGCGTCGAGGTCGAGGCAGTCGCAGGCTGGGTAGTCGGCGTGGCTGTCGGCTGCGGGATCGACTGCGAATTGTTATACCAGATCCAACCGATGATGATGATTATTATGATTATGACTATGGCTATCCCTGTTTTGGCTGCATTTGACATATTTAATGAAGCTGATGGAACATTTTTATAATAGACGAACGGAAACTGGCATCTACGATCACTGGGGTATCTACGAGCTATTGGCGGACTTGGTCCATTATACCACCGATGTCAAGACTATCCGACCCGGCGCTATGCACAACTTTTCCACCCGATCGGGCTTGTAACTGTCCCGCAGCGAGCGTGATACAATGGCAGCAACGTGAACAACAACCCTTCTCCCTATTTCAAGACCAAGGACCTGAAGATCCCTCCGAATTCGATCGAAGCTGAGAAGGCCCTTCTCGGGTCGGTCATGATCCGCGGCGAGGTGATGCACGACATCGTCGACATCGTCTCGTCGCAGTCGTTCTACTCCACCGCGCACAGGATGATCTGGGAGGCGCTCTTCGAGCTCCATACCAAGAACTCCCCGATCGACGTCCTGACCGTCTCAGCCAGGCTCAAGGAAAAGGGCGAGCTGGAGCAGGTCGGCGGCATGTCGGCGCTGACAGAGTTCATAAACCTCGTCCCCTCATCGACCAACGCTTCCAATTACGCCGAGATAGTCGAAAAGAAGCATGTGATGCGCGAGCTTCTGCGCGCTGCCGAGAATATCACCGCCCTGGGCTATGAGGAGGACGCGGAGCTCCACGAGATCCTCGAAAAAGCCGAGCGCTCGCTCTATGCCGTGACGAACAAGACCGGCTCGCACAAATTCGTGGCCCTCAAGGACACGCTAAACGAGGCCTGGGAGCGCTTGGACCATCTCCACAAGACCAGCGGCGAGATCCGAGGCGTCCACACCGGCTTCCCGGAATTGGACAACAAGCTGGCCGGCTTCCAGAAATCCGACCTGATCATCCTCGCCGCCAGGCCGTCCATGGGAAAGACCTCGCTCGCCCTGGACATAGCCCGCAAGGCCGCTGTCAATTTCAAGGTCCCGGTCGCCATATTCTCGCTAGAGATGAGCTCCCAGCAGCTCGTCGATCGCATGCTCTCAGCCGAATCCCAGGTCGACGCCTGGAAGATCCGCACCGGCCACAATCTTTCCGTGCAGGAGGACTTCCGGGCGATCGGCGACGCCATATCCAAGCTCTCTGAAGCGCCCATCTTCATAGATGACCAGCCCGGGAACAACATAATCAAGATGCGCGCTGTCGCCCGCCGCCTCAAGAACGAGAAGGGCCTCGGACTCATCATCGTCGACTATCTCCAGCTCATGATCCCTACACAGACGCGCGGCAATGACAACCTAGTGCAGCAGGTAACCGAGATATCCAGGTCGCTCAAGACCCTTGCCCGCGAATTGGAAGTGCCGGTCCTAGCCCTCTCCCAGCTTTCCCGCGCCGTCGAGCAGCGCGGCGGCAAGCCCCGCCTCTCTGACTTGCGCGATTCCGGCTCTATCGAGCAAGATGCCGATGTGGTCATGTTCATACACCGCGAAGCCGACCAGGACAATGGCGGCCGCAAGGAAGAGGCTGAGATCATGATCGAGAAGCACCGCAACGGCCCGACCGGCGTGGCCAAGCTATTCTTCGACTCAAAGAAGACGACGTTCCTCTCGATGGAAAAGGCGGATTTTGGCGGATTTTAGGGGGGGCAGAGATTAGAGATTAGATATTAGAGGGCATATATGGGTGGCATCGTCAAATTCACAGATTTGCAGGCTTGGCAGGTCTCACACCGCCTTGTAATGGGCGTGTATGATTTGACGAGGAAATTCCCGAAGGAAGAGCTCTTTGGCCTTGCAGGCCAGATGAGAAGGTCAGCCGTATCGATCACGTCCAATATCGCCGAGGGCTTCGGACGCAGGACATACAAGGACAAAGCGCATTTCTATTACCAAGCTCGCGGCTCGATGTCAGAGCTCGAGAACCAGCTCATCCTTTCGAGGGATATTTCATACATCTCAGAAAAAGACTACAATGAGGCCAGTGATCGGATCAGCAGCGCCCATCGCCTGCTGCAGGGCCTGATCACAAAAACCAATTCCCTCTCTAATCTAATCTCTAATCTCTAATCTCTGCTCTCTACTCTCCGCTCTACTCCCATGGATTCCCTACACCGCCTAGAAGAGATATTCTCCCGCTTCCCAGGCATCGGCCCTCGCCAGGCCAAGCGGTTCGTCTATTATCTGCTCAACAAGTCTCCTGCTTCGATCAAGGAATTCACCGACCTAGTCGCCGACGTCCGCCGATCGACCAGCGAATGCGAGAAGTGCCATAGGTTCTTCTTCCATAGGGCTCAAAAAACAGACCTCTGTCCGACATGTGCCGATCAGAGCCGAGACCGATCCACGCTGATGGTCGTCGCCAGAGACTCGGACTTCGAGACTGTCGAAAGATCAGGCGCATACAAAGGCCTATATTTCATCCTCGGCGGCACTGTGCCCATACTAGACAAGGAGCCCGAGAAGCGCATAAGGCTGCAGCAGCTCTTGGAACGCGCATCCGAATCGACGCTGACGGAGATCATCCTGTCCCTGAATACGACCCCTGATGGCGAGCACACCGAAAAGATCGTGCACGAAGGTTTGGCAAAAGTCTCGCCGGCTCGGATCACTGTCCTAGGACGGGGCCTATCCACAGGCGCAGAGCTCGAATATGCCGACTCTGAAACGATAAAGAGCGCCCTCCAAAACCGGCGCTCTAGTCTCTAATCTCTAGTCTCTAATCTCTAATATCTACCCTCCCTTACTTCAACGCATCTATCTTGACCTGGAAGAAGGGCTGCCTGTGGCCATTGCGCTTCCATCCTGAGCGGCTCTTCTGCATATATTTGACGACGAGGACCTTGGCAGCGCGGCCGATCTTGGTGATCGTGCCCTGGACCGAGGCTTTATTTATATAGGGAGTGCCGATAGTGGTGTCCTTGCCGTTATCCATGAGGAGGACCTTGTCGAAGACGACCTTATCGCCCTCCTTATGCTCGCCAGGGAGCTTCTCAATGGTTATAACATCGCCTTTGGCGACGGTATACTGCTTCCCACCTGTTTGTATTACGGCGAATTCCATAGTCGAAACATCATACACGAACTGATTCTATTTGACAACTCCCAGGAATGGCAACCCTATTCTCTGCCTTTCGTTCTCTCCTTTGAC
Organism: Patescibacteria group bacterium; assembly: GCA_018970245.1. Lineage (GTDB taxonomy): Bacteria > Patescibacteriota > Minisyncoccia > Phycocordibacterales > PALSA-1337 > C7867-002. The sequence goes on along the minus strand of JAGWWT010000001.1, from coordinate 75,014 downwards.
GAGATTCTTGCGCCTTTCTGACGAATCAGCCCTATCGCCCCTATGCGCAGGCTCATTCATGGCCCTGAATGAAGACCCCAGGAATACGGCATGCTTGCCGAACTTGGCGCAGGCGGCATCTACGCCCTCATAGACGCGCTTTATCCTGTCTATCGCGCCAGATCGGCCGAATAGGTCGAGCGTACGGGCATCAGAATGGCTCAATTCCATGAGGACCACGCCGGTAGCCCTGTATTCGAAGCCTGGTCTGTACACATCGTCGAATCGCTCGCTGACTATCTTCAATATCTCCTGGGGCACGGAGACAGCTTGGCTCAGTTTGAAGTCCAATCCGCTGTACCTGAAGTCCTGTGTCTTCAGATAGAAAGCGAAGGCCTTGGCGAAGAGGTTGTGCCGGCGCAGCTTTATGCAGGCATTCTCGATATTCTTGGATAGCTGCGAATAGACGAATCCCCTGTCCTTCGAGGGTGGCGTGAATGTCCGCGTTTTAGATATGGAAGCGTAGTCGTGCTTCTCACCGACGGTCAAAGGATACACAAAATCGCCATTCAGTTCCGAATGGATCTCCTGGAACGGCTTGGAAAAAAGCGCTTTGACCCATTCTTTTTCCTTCATGGCGAAATCCAAGGCGGTCTTCACGCCTTTCTTTATCAAATATGAAGAAGTCTGCGGACCGATGCCCCAGATCTTCTCTATCGGGGTCTTTGCCAAATAAAGATGAAGATGGTAGCCAGGAATGATCGTCAATCCGGACGGCTTCCGCCATTTGCTGGCCACCTTGGCCGTGACTTTATTCAAAGCCAAACCAACCGAGAACGTCATGCCGAGCTCGCCGTCCAATTCGCGTTTTATCTTCTCGGCCATAGCCTCGTACGACATGTTGTTGGGCCGGCGCATCCCCGTGAGATCCGCGAAGCATTCGTCGATCGAATACTCCTCGACAGCGTCCGTATAGCGCCGTACGATCTCATACATGCGCTGCGAATACAGGCTGTACGTCTCATAGTCCGACGGCAAAATTATCACGTCTGGGATGAGCTTTTTGATCTCGGACAGCCGCATCGCCCGCGTAACGCCACGGGCTTTGGCTTCGTAGCTCATGGAGCTCGCTATGCCACGCTCCTTGCCAGTGACCACGCATTTGCCCTTCAGGCTCGGATCCTTGGCGACCTCGCACGAGGCGAAAAAGCTGTCGCCATCTACGTGGAGTATCGCACGCGGGAACGATCTGTGGGTTAGGATCATCCAACGCTTCCATCCTTCCGATGATGGAGGATGATCTGGTTGCCATCGGGATCGGCTATGATAGCCATCTCGCACATATCCGGGAAATCCATAGGTTCCGTGACGATCTTCACTTTTTTACCCTTCAATTCAGCCACCGCATCTTCCACATTATCGACAGATAAAGCCACAGCCGCGCCGTTCTTTGCAGCCTTGGGATCGGCTCCGAATACGCCTATGCCGAGAGTCAGGTTCCCACAATCGAATTCCGCCCACTTCTCCTGCTCATCGGTCACTTCCAATCCCATGACGTCGCGATAGAACGCCAGAGACTTCTTGATATCGCTCACGTTATAGAAGAAATAGTCAACGCCTCTGATTTTCATGGTTGTTGTTTTTAATTTTTAATCTTTGATATTTAATATTTCCTGATCACCCCCTTCACGACGGCGGCGATCTTGAGATCGGCTTCGGGATAGATAGGCTTGTACGCCTTGTTCGCAGGCTCCAGCCACACTTGGTTGCCGGTCTTACGGAAATATTTCATCGTCCATCCGCCGTCGACCTCGGCAATGACGATATCGCCAGGCTTGGGCTCCTTGCCTCTTTCAGCGATGACAAGGTCGCCTTCCTGGATGCCGGCCTCGATCATAGAATCGCCCTTTACCTCGAGCATATAGGTGGCCTCTTTGTTCTCGATCATATATTCGTCGAGGCTCATAGTATCTACGAGCTCCTCCTCGGCAGCGGTGGGAAATCCCGCCTCGACCAATCCGAGGACAGGCACCTCTCCGAAAAGGCGGTTCGGTACTAGCCGTCCCTGCGAATCTTTATCCAAAGCACCCTCGCTCACGAGCTTGTTCACCAATTTGTAGACGGCATTCTTGGACTTGAAGCCGAGCAGAGACATTATCTCCGCATAGCTGGGCATGCGCTTCGTGCGCCTGTAGAAATATATGATCTTGTTCTTGTATGAATCCATATTCAAAATAGGAACATCCTTACGAAATTGCCGAACCCGGCGAAATACTTCCTGCGCGGCGACAAACGAGCGAGCTGCGCCATCAGGGTCTTGTGCCGGAGAGCTTCGCGCCTGTACGAAGCGCCTCTTATGATCTTGAGGTCGATCTCCTGATTGAGCCTCTCGATCTCGACACGAATGGCCCTGATGGCTTGATGCTTGCTCATGCACACAGTATAGGTGAACGAGCGTTCACCTGTCAATCGAGAGGGTGTGGATAACTTTATTCCCCCACCAATTCTGGCCTATCGATCATCGGCGATTCTAGGCCAGGCGAAGATTCGGTTATCCTCAGGATATCCTTATCCACTTTTTTGAGCTCCTTGCCAGCATTATTGTAGTGATTCACGACAGTGGACAATGATGACCCGAGCTTCGAGTGGTAATCCTCGTACTTCTTCAGGTGCGTGCCCAGCTCAGAGACGCGCTTGATTATGTCCTTGGCCGTCTCCTCGATCTGCAGAGCCTTCAATCCCTGGAGGACAGTCTGTAGATAAGCCAGGAATGAGGTCGGCGAGACGATGATCACCTTGTATTTGCTCGCAGCGCGCTGGATGAGATTATCCGTGTCATCTGTGACCGCTCCGATCTTATTCACGAGAAGGTCGTAATATATCGCCTCGTGCGGGATGAACATGAATGCGAACTCCATCGTCCCTTCCATAGGCCGGATATACTTCGAGGTCTCCTGGATACGGATCTTCAAGTCGTTGACGAAGGCTTTTTCGAGGCGCTCCTTCTCGCCCGGATCACGAGCCTCGGCCAGTTTGTTGTAGTTCTCAAGAGAGAACTTGGAATCCACGGGTATTATCTTATCCTTCACGAATATCGCCGCGTCCACTATCTCGCCATTAGCGAATGGATACTGCATCTGGTACTGTCCCGGCGGCAGGACGTTCTTCAACAGAGTCTCCAGATAATATTCACCGAGGATCCCCCTATGCTTCGGATTCTTGAGGATATCCTGTAGATTCTGTAGCTGATCGGCGAACGAGACCACCTGTTTGCCTGTTTCTTTGACCTGGACAAGCTCGCTCGTTATATCTTTGATGAGCTTCTGTGACTCGCTGAACTGCCTGTGGAGAGCATCGTGCATATCGCGGGTATTCCTGATCATCCGGTCGTCCATGGTCCGGCGCAGGTCATTCACCTGTTCCATTATCAGCTTGTAGCCATCAGAAGCGCTCGCGTCAGCCTTTGGCGCTTCCCGGCGGCGCAAGAATGCGAAAAGCATGACGATGTTGGCGGCTATGGCCAGAGCGACGAGGATGATAAGCATCTTTTCCATGAAGTAAGTATATTTGACTGGTCTTAAGGCAGCAAGCACGGCCAGAATCTGACAGGGCGCAGCCATTCAGGCATATTTTAGGCATATCCAAGGCACATCCAAAACTTGATTTTTTGCAATTGAGAATATTTTCCAAAACGAGGGCTATGATCCGTCGAAAAACCTGTGAATTTTCTCAATTGCAAAAAATTGACTTTCGAGAACACGGTAGGGACGCTGTACAAAATCCTGCCGTGATCGCCTTGTCACCTGTTGCATATTCCAGATTCATATCCGATAATTACCCCCAACGATACTCCCATGCTACACAAAGACATCAAGGAACAGATCAAGGAAGCCATGCGCGCCAAGGATCAGCTCAAGCTGGACACCCTCCGCGGGCTCAATGCCATGTTCCAAAATGAGATGATTGCTTCGAAACTGGTCACCGATTTCCTTCCTGACGACAAGTCCATGCCCCTCGTGAAGCGTGCCGTCAAGCAGCGCAAGGATTCGATCGAACAGTTCGAAAAAGGCGGCCGCGCGGATCTGGCCGACAAGGAGAAGAAGGAGCTCGCGATCCTCGAGGCTTTCTTGCCGAAATCCATGAGCCGCGAGGAGATAGCCAAGATCGCCAAGCCGAAAGTAGACGAACTCAAGAAGTCCGGCGCCATAGGCGCGAGCCCTATGCCCGCTGCTGTCGGCAAGCTCACAGGCATGGTCATGAAAGAGCTCGGCGGAAAGGCCGATGGCGCAGATGTCAAAGCTGTCATCGAGGAGCTGTTGAAATAGCGGGTTGAAAATAAGCGGTTTCGTGGTAGAGTGATGCGCGGGATTAGCTTCTTGCAGTTTAGCTTGACGCCCACAGGGAAAGGTGTTATAATTGTAAAAACCTTTAGGCAAGAAAGGAGCACCTTATGATGAGACGCCGCAGAGCAAGATTGGCCTTCGATATCATGCGACAGGCCGCGGATGGTACGATAGCCCCGGAAACCGCAGAGAGAAAGGTCAGGGAGATCGTGCGGTTGCCCGTCAGTTTCAAGTCCTTTCAGTTCGTCCCCTGGATCGTTCGGGGGCAGAAAGCCGACTGAGATCGCGATTAAGTTTCAGCCCGCTAGCGAAAGAGCGCACTGGTCCAAGACCGGTGCGCTCATTAAATTTGCCTGATCTTTTCCGATTCCCCTCCCTCTATTCTGTTTCCTATTTCTCACCCTCGCTGGCGCTGATGATCTTCAGGTTGGCTGTGGCCGTCTGCGTCGTACCCGTATTGTTTGGCGAACACGTCATCGTAAAGGTGTAGGTGCCATACGGCGCCAGGCCTGAGCTCATGTATTGCCCAGTATTGCTCGAGGTGAAATTGCCGTTACTGTCTGTGAGAGCCCCGTTATTCCAGTAATTGGACCAGTTATTTCCATCCGCCGTCATAGTAGCCGTACAGCTGTACTTCGTATTATCCAGCGTGTTCGTCCATGCCAGAGCGAACGGCCTCTGCTGCCTTATCGTGATCGTCGAGTTAGGCGTCTGCTCATTCTGAGTAGCTTGGCTAACGGTGCTGCCTATGCCCAAGCTGATCGCGTTCGACGTCCCATTGGTATTCACTGGCGAAACCGTCACTGATCCGCAAGAGGCATAAGCCGTATCGCCTTGATTGTCCTTGACCGTTACGGAAGGCGAATATGTGACAGGGTATGTGCCGGGGGTGTAGGTTATCCCATAGGTATCAGTAGATAGGCTAGTCGGGCCATGAGTCACCGTACCTCCTGTTCCAGGATTCCAGATGTATGTATACGTGGGAGTCGGTGCATTGCTCGAAGCGGTCGAGCTGAATGAAGCCGTCACATATCCGGTCGTCGGGTCAGTAGTGATCTTCTGGCTGCACGTCGCGTTGATAGCGTAGTCCGTGGGCGGGAAAAGCGACGAACATCCCGGACATTTGATGTTGAATTGCATCCAGCCGGCATCCGTCGGTTCCCAAGCGAACCCGCTTATAGCATCGGTGGTCGAGCTAAGGGTCAAGCCCTGAGTCGAAGTGCCCTGATAGCCGCTGAAGTTAGGCGCGGCGTGATTGGAGCCGGAAAGCTCAATGCAGCCATCGCCGCTCGCGAGCGATAGGACCTTGGCCCAGCCGGTCACTTGGCCGTTCGACAGGATCGTCGGGGCCGAGCCGCAGCTGCTCACGTCAGACGAATTGAAGCTGATCCATCCTAGATACTGTGACCAGGCGTATCCTGAAAGCTGTCCGGTACCGAGATCGGCGGTGACTTTGTATGGGTATGGGCTGCTGCCGGAACCATTCGTGCCCGTTCCTGCATCAGACCCGTTAACGCTCACCCAGCCAGTATTGGAAGACCAGGCCCAGCCGGAGAAATCGGCAGCTGTCGGAGAAGGGTTAGTGATGGCGCTGGCATTCCTGGGACCATATATGCTGCCGTAGAACACTAGGAGCGCGACGACGACTATCGACGGGATGATATATTTTTTCATAGTTTATGGCTAAAAAGCCTGTTTCCTGAATTGTACCGCAAAGCGCCGTTCTATTCGATGGCGCATGTGGATAAGAACCCAGGCAGACGGGGTCTGTTTAGGCGATCGGCCATTCCTGGACCATGAGCATGCCCTGATCCCGATCCATAGCCCTCCAGATCTCTTCAGTCACGAATGGCATGAATGGATGCAGAGCCCGCAAGATATCGTCCAGCGTATGGAGCAAAAGCTGGCGGCGTGACCTCTGGGCCTTTTCATCCCCCTCCCTGAATATCTTCTTGCTATCCTCTAGGATCTTGTCCGCGAATTCATGCCAGGCATAGTGATATAGCTTTTCGCCTACCAGGTAGAATTTGAACTCCTCCATTTCGCGGGTGATCTCTTCCAGGAACGCACGCCTGGCCTTGCGGAGCTTGGCGTCTGCGTCCGTGTAGCCTTCGAAGGCTTTGTCGATGGCCTCGCCGCCGGCTGATTCCAGGACGAAACGAGTGATGTTCCAGAGCTTATTAGCGAAATTCTTGTAGCCGCGGACTTTGTCCTCGGAGAGCTTGAGATCGTTCCCTGGTCCGGTGCCGATGATGAGCGACAGGCGCGTGGCGTCGCCGCCGTACTTCTTGATCATGTCCAGAGGATCGATGATGTTGTCCAGCGATTTGGACATCTTGCGGCCCTTCCCATCGCGGACGAGGCCATGGAGATAGACTGTCTTGAACGGTACATCACCGAGAAGGCATCCGGTCATGAGGATCATCCTGGCCACCCAGAAAAAGAGGATGTCATAGCCCGTCTCGAGGACGTCGGTCGGGTGGTAGAGCTTGAGGTCTTCGGTCTCTTCCGGCCAGCCTAGGGTCGAGAATGTCCAGAGGCCCGACGAGAACCAGGTATCGAGAGTGTCTTCATCTTGTCTCCAACCTTCCCCTTCCGGCGCCTCCACGCCCACATACACCTCCTCTCTAGTCTCTGATCTCTCATCTCTAATATCTAATCTCTCATCTCCAATCTCTGCCCTCCTGTACCACACCGGCACTCTGTGCCCATACCAGATCTGGCGCGAGATGCACCAATCGCGGAGATTGTCTATCCAGTGATAATAGATCTTCTCGAATCTGTCAGGAATGATCTTTATCTTTCCGGACTCGACAGCTTCCTTCATAATCTCTTTGAGAGTCTTGCTGCTCGAGCCTTTTTTGGCGCCCGGGATCTCGAACCTCGTATTCACCCCGACGAACCATTGCTTCATGATCTGAGGCTCCACTAGGCCGCCAGTGCGCTCAGCGGTAGCGATGTTGTGGACGTAGTCTTCTTCCTTTTCTACGAGGCCTTTAGCGCGGAGCTTCTCCACGATCTTGGGCCTGGCTTCGGCGATCTTCATGCCGGCGAACTCGCCCGCTACGGGCAGGAGCTTGCCGAATGTATCGATGATCTGCTCTTTGTCGAGCTTATGCCGTTCGGCTATGTCGAAATCCACAGCGCTGTGCCAAGGCGTGATCGTCATGACGCCGGTCCCGAACTCCATGTCGATAGAAGCATCCTTGATGACCGTCGCCGTGATAGGGCCGTTTATCCATTCAAGGTCGATCTTCTGGCCATGCTTGTAAGCGGCGTAGCGCGCATCGTCCGGATGCATGACGACGTACTTGTCGCCGAACTTCGTCTCAGGCCTGGCTGTGCCGATGACGAACGGGCCGTATTTGAAATAATAGAACTTCGTCTTCTCTTCCTTATAGACGATCTCATCGTCGGAGATAGTGGTCTGCCCCTTCGGATCCCAATTGACGATGCGGTTGCCGCGGTAAATGAGGCCCATATCGTACATGCGCTTGAAGGCGGTCCGGACAGCGAAGGAGCGCTTCTCATCCAAAGTGAATGCTTCCCGCGACCAGTCGACTGAAGCGCCCATCTTGCGGACCTGATTGACTATCGTGTCGTGGCTATTCTTGGCGAACTCGCCAACGCGCTTCAGGAACTCCTCTCGTCCTAGGTCGTGGCGATTCTTGCCCTCCTTCTTGACTATCTCTTTCTCGACCTTGGATTGCGTGGCGATGGCTGCGTGATCCGTGCCAGGAAGCCACAATGTCCTGTATCCGCGCATCCGCTTGTATCTGATCATTATGTCCTCGATAGCGAGCATGGCGGCATGGCCCATATGGAGGGTGCCTGTCACGTTAGGCGGGGGCAGGACTATGGAAAAAGGCTCGCCATTCTTGTTCCTTTCAGGCAGATCGTCAGGATCGAAAAAGCCGCTCTTCTCCCAGAGCGAGTATATGCGGTCTTCGGTAGCCCCAGGATCGTAGGGCTTCAAAAAGCTATCGGGTACAGCCATGCGGAAGATGATAGCACGGGACTATGGATCTATCACGTTCACCGAGCCGCAGCTGGCGAATGCCGTCTGGCCGTCGGCAGAGCGGACGGTCACATTCATAGTCTTGTATCCGAGATACTGGTAGTACTGGTATATCTGGCTCGAGCTCATATTGCCGGTGTACTCTGTCCCGCTCCAAGAATAAGCGTAGGGCGTGACGCCGCCGGTGACATCGGCTGTCCATGTCACGAATCGGTTGTTGTAAACGGTCGTCGAATCCGGATAGCAGGATATGGAGAGCGACTGGGGGTATGACTGATACGGCTGGCTCACGATGACCGGCTGCTGCTGGACGTAGACGGGTTGCGGCTGGCTTATGACGATCGGCTGCGGCTGTTGTACGTAGACTGGCTGCGGCGGGGGCACATAGACCGGCTGTTGATAGACTATGGGCTGGACCACAGGCTGAGGCTGAGGATAATAGATCGGCTGGACCACAGGTTGAGGTTGTGGGTAGTAGACCGGCTGCGGGACAGGATATGGCACCGGATATGGCACCGGCGAAGGATACGGCGACGGATATGGATATGGGCGAGGATTCGGCTGGGGGTGTGGGATCGGATACGGATATGGTTGCGGATTTGGGCGCGGCTCTGGCGGGTGATATGCCGGAGGCGGATAAGGTCCGCGGTTGGAATTATAGTTGTAGTTATAATTGTAGTTGTAATTGTTGTTATAGCCGTGGTTGTTGCCGTAGCCGTAATCGTGGCCTATCGGCGATCCGAATGGATTCGGCAATATGCTGAGAGGATTCGGCAGGCGGCCTGGATTTGGCAAGAAGCCGAGAGGGCTGGAGTGCGAACCTCCTCCGAATGGGAACGGGAAGATCTGGGCATCGGCTCTGCCAGCCGGCAGAAAAGCGAATAAAGCCGCCCCCAGGATCACGCTCCCTAGGACTGATGCGGTGCGGGCTCTCATAAATCCGTAAGACGTCTTTGTTTGCGGGCCATTACAGCGGTTTTTTGCCTCATTTCTGTTCATATCGGCATTATAGGAGCCATCACGGAAAAGGCAATAGACAGATGCTAGCTCACATCAATCCGAGACTGGCGAGCTCGCTTTTAAGCTGCTGGTTATCCTTGAATAGGATAGGCGTGTAACCTATTTCAGACGCTTTTTCCAGGCTCTTCTTGGAATCATCTATGAATGCCACTTCTTCGGGCAAGACCTTCAGCCTTTCGAAAAGCACTTGGAATGCTTCCTTATGCGGCTTTTGATGCCCTATCTCTCCTGAGATGACGACCTCATCGACCATCTTGTCTATCCCTTCAGACACCAGATACTTCCTCAGCTCAGATTGCGCATTGCTGAAAATCGCAGTCTTAAGCCCTTTCGCACGCAGCCGCGGAAGCAGATCGAGCAACTCTCGGTTCAAATAATCTCCATTTCTGAACTCTTCGATGATCTTCCTGACCTCTTTTTCGGTTTGCGGCCGACTGTCGAAAAGCCGTGCCACTCCGGCGACGATATCCTCCCATGGAGCGTTTTGGACATTGGAAAGATGATTGTGCTGATAATAGGCTTCTCTAAAGGCATCGTCGCTCACACCTAGAAGATGAGCGACCTTGGCTAATACATCGCCTTGATCATTCAGGCGGATGACTCCCCCGAAATCGAATGCTACTGCTTTGTGCTGTTTCTTTGGCATAGACGTGGGTAGTTATACTAGTCCTTCACACTTTTCCTGAACATCACGAAGATACCGTGTACAAATTGTAGACTGAACGTAAAAAAGGCAATTGCACCAGCCACTGTATATGGAGTATTTGAGATCGGAACTGAGCTCGGAACATCAGGCGGAAATATCGTGCCTCCAGATATAAAGAGCACAACAATGAAAACGAAAAAGGCCGACGGAAAAGCGAATACCGCAATAGATAATCCTTTCACAAAATTCAACAGCCGTTCTGATACTTTTTTAGCGAGAAAACTCACGAGCACATTATACATTATGATCCGAACCATTGAGCGCCTCACGCTCGAATGATAGCACAATTGCACTGAACTATCTTGGCTAAAAAATTTAAAGGTTCCGTATTAAAAATCAGGAGTCCGACCATAAAGGCGGGCTCCCGCAGATTACAACTTGACAGACTCTATCGGAGCATGTTTTCTCCTCTGCCTATTACTAGGTTTAATCGTGCCAAGGCCTTGTCAACTTCAGGGTTTCCCGAATGTTCGATAAGCACACGCGCGGCAGTCTTGGCCACCGATAGCTCACCAAGGTACAGCGCGCTGTTGGCTATGTGCACCCAGTCGTCGACTGTATGCTGAAGCCGCTCGCATTCGCTGTAGATACGTAGAGCACATATAGCCATATCGGGATTCAGATCGAAGCCTTTTAAGCTCGACCGGGTGGGTGTTATCCTTATCAGGAATTTCCTGACCTCTTGGATCCGCCCGAGATGCGCAAACTTTTTGAGCATGCTCTTGAAATATCGTTTGGGTGTCCTTCCGCTGGCCACTGCCTTTGCGACCATCAGCTTCAAATAGGCCGGGTCATCTGAATCGCCCCCGAGAAAGCGGTAGCGGTTTATCCATGGGAACCAATTGCCTGTCTGACTGGCGGCAGTGAGACAATCTGCCGGATTATGCACATCATCCGGACGATTCGTTATCAAAGCCAAGCTGAGATTATTGGGACCGAGCCCAGCATTGACCCATTTGCCGTCCCAATCCGGTTCCAGCTTAAAGCGTCGCCGATCGATCGCCTCCTTGAGCTGGTATGGAATAGATTTCGCCCTCGATGGATTCCTGACCCATAATGCGAGATGCACGAGCGAACATACATTCGAGCAGAGATCGAGCTGGATACCAAAAAGACGGTATGCCTTTTCGACCAAGGGTCTTTTTTGACTGTGAAATCCGATTACGCTCATGATGATAATCAGATTTTGCGGCCAGAACTCCACGGCTCCATCTATAAGATGCAAGGCCTCGGCAGCATTATTTGCATCAAGAGCTTTGCGTGCCGCAGTAGCAGAAGCCTGCTCCTGCCGCCTACGAAGCTTGATATCGACATCATTCATTCATGCCTCCGTTTTCTATTTTTTATTGGTACTGGACTGTATGTGAAGCTATCTGAGTTTTCCGAATTTGTCAACAAAACAGCCCCATCATTGAATGAACGTTTCATTCATACCCGATTTGCTTTAGATAAGATATTCAAAACGTTCACGATGTTCACCTGTAATCGATTCTGGTGACTTTCGGAACTTGTAAAGTATCATAATTGTATTAAATCCAGCCTTTCTGAAATGCAACTTTTGGTAAAATAAAAAACATCCTTTGATGTGATCGCTGGACGTTATGATAGCGTTGGAAGTTGAGTCCTCGGTTATACCTTAGAAGTCTTAATCCTCCTCGGCTTGAGCCGGAGTCCTTTGACTTTGTTCGGGTCAAGATTGTCGTCGCCATTCGGATAGATCGTAACCGAACCGATAAGGAGTAGGTCGAACCTCACACGACCATCCAGAGCGCCTGCCGGGCGGGTAATTGGGATATTCGTGAAGATGCGGTTGTTGTTCCATTTCGTCCACTCGTCACTCCCTTCCGCTCTTTTGGCCGACCACTCCGTTTCCAGGCTGACTTCTTCGCCTTCAATGACGATGCGCTTCAGAGGCCCACGATATATGTCCCCGCTCTCGACCGCTTCCATATCGCCTCCGATGAGATCCGCTCGTGTGGCGATGTACTGCCAGAGCTCCATGTTGGACATATTGTTCTCGGTCTTGTCCATGGGGTTCGCATTGGGTTTAAACTCTGGAGGACCAGAGCAGTTGTCACCCTGTGCTTTCATTGTCGGCCGCCGTTCCAAGATGGCCTGCTCGAACACTGAGCCCTTAGCACAACACATGCCTGTGCCCGCAATGAGGAAACTGCAGGTATCAGGGCCCCGACCCATCTTGCAGAGCGTTTTAACCCTGTCTTCCGACAGCGGTGTTGGTTCGTTCATAATTACCCTTTCTATTTATTGGTTCTGGTGTCTAATTTTAAATTACACTAAATTTCTATATTGTCAACATTTTGGTCACGGGTCTCGCCGTGCTCGGCTCGCCCGCGACCCCGACTCGCTCGCCTCCGCTCGCTCCGTCTTTCAAATCCCGCTAGCCCCACGACACGAAAACGCACCGAGACAAGCTCGATGCTTTTTCGGTCGGGTGACCCCACCGGGATTTGAACCCGGGTTCCAGGATTGAGAATCCTGTGTCCTAGACCAGGCTAGACGATAGGGCCGCGATCTGGTGGAAGAACCATAGCATTTTCCGCAAAAAAACTCAAAAAATAGTTGACCTGACGCTAAGATAGTGGTACTTTTCCATGCGGAGAAACGCTTTTTATGAATGTTATCCGAGACAGAAATCGTGTCGGCAAGCATATCGAAGCAGATTGCACCGACGAAAGCACGCTCTTCTGGATCATCCACAATAACAAGATCGCCATCTTGTCTATGAACTTGGTAGCCTCGATAAGGCGTTCATTCGGGACCGTGCACTGGCGCCTTTATCTCAAAGACTTCCGGGGCCTCAAGGTCCCTATGAGCGTAAGGCCGGTCATAGACAAATTGCAGACCATATTCGAGATGCGGTCAGCCGAGGCCGAACGGATGGAGGTCTGCATCACGACCCCGCTCGTCCCGCCCGGCGGCGCCATATGCTGCATCCTATATGCCAGGCGGTTCGACAAGAAAAAGGTCATCGAGGACTATCCTCTGGCATGCTGGTTCGAATCCGACCTCTGGCGATGAGGCGGCCCGCGGAGCCCGTCTCCGCTTTTTTATTCGAAGAGATCATTCCAGGAAGCGCCTCAGGCCCTGCTCAGCCATTCCGGCTCCTGCCGGACAAGCAGCTTCTCAGCGTCTTCAGGCGAGCGCATCAGGGCTTTCACGACCCGCTCCATGCGCACTGATTGCGATCCTTTGACCAGGATCGTATCGCCAGGGCCTACGAGCGGCTTGAGAAAGCTTGCGGCCTCGTCTGCGGAATCGAACGACGCGATCATCGCCTGAGAGAGGCCTTTCTTCCCCGCTTCTTCCGCCGTCGCACGCGACCTAGGCCCCACTGTCACTAGCCGATCGACCGATGAGGCTGCGACCGCGCCGATCTTCCTGTGCTCCTCTGCCGAGAATTTGCCAAGCTCCATCATGTCTCCGAGAACCGCGATCTTCGAGCCGGCGCATCGTAGCGATTTGATCGTCTCTAGGGCCGCTTCGGCTGCATCGGGCGAGGAATTGTAGGTGTCGTCTATAATCATCGAGCCATTCGCGCCCTCTATGATGTTCATCCTGCCCCTGGGCGCCTCATAGGAATTGATGCCTTCGGCGATCTTTTCCGCATCGATACCCCTCGCTTGAGCCGCTGCGGCCGCTGTGAGGAGAGGGTACATGAATGTGCGCCCCAGTATGCCGTCCACCGATGCGCGCAGGCTCGTCGACCCCATCTGCATGCCGAAGGCGATCCCCTTCGGCCTGCCTTGCTCGTCGTATGCCGTCTCGAAGCCAGAACCCTTGACCGTCGACCCTTCGGCTGTCCCGAAGGTCGCTATCCTCGACTGCTTGGCTTTGACCATATCGGCGATCGACATGACCTTCGCGTCGTCGGCAAAGAGGATCACTGTCCCTCCGGCTTTGACGCCTTCGGCGAGCGATGCTTTCTCCTTGAAGACGTCCTCAGGCGACTTGAAGAACTCTACGTGGACCGGCGTCTGCGAGACTTTGGTGATCACGGCGATGTCCGGCTTGAGCCATCTCACCGTCCTGCTGATGTCTCCCGGGTGATCCGCACCCACCTCCAAGATCAGGCAATCCGGGTATTCATTCTTGGACAGGATGAGCCTCAGGCCGGCCCTTATGTTCTTCAGCCAAGCCGAAGGGCTGCGCCAAGCATTCGGCACGCCTATGATCGTGAGCGGCAAGCCGATGTCGCTGTTCATGTTCTTCTCGCTCTTCCGCACATAGCCGCCTTGGCCCTTGAAGACGCTGAAGATCGCGTCCTTGGTCGAAGTCTTGCCTACGCTGCCGGTCACGGCCACGATGAATGGCCTGTATTTGCGCAGTATGAGCCTGGACTCCAGTGTGAGGATGCTTATTATGGCTTTCTTGATGGGTTGCATGGGCTGAGCAGGAATTAAGAATCAGGATTTAAGATTTAAGAAGGACTTGGATTTCGTTATGAGTCCTTGAAGCAATCTGTGAGTCATATTGGCCGATTCTGCCAAGGATCTTAAATCATCCTCATTCAAATATCCGATATCCTTAGCTGTCAAAATATGATCCTTCAATTCAGTCAAAGAACCCTGTGAATGATAGTAGAATTGGATCTTTTCTTTATAGCTTCGCCTCCCGAACCCTTCCGCTATATTTGCGGTTACTGAAGAAGCAGCTCTACGCATCTGATCAGTGAGAGAATAAAGCTCAGAACGCGGGAATTTTGCCGTTATCCTATAGGTCAAGACTACTAATCCATGGCCTTCCTTCCAGGATTTGAGGTCTGTGAATGATCTGATCTTGCTTCTTGGAGCGTCTAGTAGACCCATCCATAAATCTTAATTCTTAATTCCTAATTCTGCAATTTTATTACCTGTCCGGAGCTATGTTGTAGTAATTTATCAGAAACTTCGCCATCTGGCTAAAGGGATCCGTCAGAGTCTCCGAGGCGTATTCGGCGCCTTTGGGATAGACCTGGTACAAGAAAACTATGAACCGCGGATCATATGCCGGGAAAAAACCGAAGAAGGAGTGCAGATAGCGGTTCGGATAATAGCCTCCATGGACATGGTCCGGGATCTGGGCCGTGCCGGTCTTGGCGGCGATCGAATAATGCTGCCAATGCATGTCCTTATGGACCTTGGCCATCGTGTCATCGACCACCTTTATGAGCATCAAGGTGACGTCTTCAGCGGCGGTCTTGGAGATGACTGGGCCTTCTTTTTGGGGCAAGATCCTCTGCACCGTACCGTCGGTATGGTCGATCTCATCCACGACATGCGGCGTCACGAGATAACCGCCATTAGCTATGACCGAAAGAGCCCTGACCATCTCTATGGGCGAGACGGCGATGCCTTGCCCGAAGGACGCGGTGGCGATGTTAATATCGCGCAGGTTAGGCCCAGGCTTGATGTTGGAGATGAGGCCGGAGGCCTCGCTCGGCTCATCGATGCCGGACTTCTCGCCGAGGCCGTAATCGCTGAAATACTTGAACATGGTCCCGGTGCCGATATCCTTCTCGGTCTTCAAGGCTATAGTGGCGGCGCCTATGTTCAGCGACTGCGATAGGATCTGCTGCATCGGGATGATCCCGCGCGCGCGGCCGTCGTAGTTGGCTATCTTCATGCCGTTCAATACCATCGTGCCCGTATCGTCATATAAGGAGTCGGGCTTCTCTGCCCCGGAATCGAGCGCCATAGCCATGGTGAGCGGCTTCATGATCGATCCCATCTCATATACGTGCTCGACGAGCGGATCGGAGAAGACCGATACGTCCTTTATCGATGAGGTGTCGTTCGGGTCGAAGCTCGGCAGCGACGACATGGCTACGATCTCGCCAGTGGTCGGGTCCATCACTATACCGCCGATCTCGTCAGAATGCCATACTGACTCGGTCTGGCTGAGGGTCTGCTCCAAGTATTTTTGAGCGGTAGGGTCTATGGTCGTGACGATATCGCCGCTCTGCGATGATGCTCCCCCTAGCGCCGTGCCGATGCCGCCGAAGAGCTGGGCGAAGACGTTAGCGCTCGAACCAGCGGAAGCTCGCCCCAGGACATCCTCGTAAGACCGCTCGAGGCCGTAGCGGCCGATGACGTTCGTGGAGCTGCCATCCTCGCCTGTGAGGCCGAGGACATGAGCTGCCAGCGTGCCGCCCGGGTATGAGCGCCATGTCTCTGGAGCGACGTTCAGGCCGGCGATCTGGAGCCCGCGTATGGATTGGGCGGCGTCGGTAGCGATCCGGTCGGCGACTACCTCATAATGATCGTTCGGCTTCGTGGCTTTGGCCATGAATGAGGCGCGGTCGACGGATATGAATTGCGAGAGGGCCGAATACGCTTCGGCCGGGTCGGCGAGCTGCGATGGATTGATGAAAACGAGATACCCGCTGCCTACGGTCGCCGCCGCTACTCTCGTGCCGTCCCGCGACTCGAAATATATGGTGCCGCGGTCGAATTGCGCGGCATTGGGCTTGTCGTATTGCTGGTCGGCCTTGGCCTGATATTGCGAGCCTTGGACGATCTGCGTCCAATACAGGGAGACGGCCAAAACGGCTGCGCCCATGATGAATAGGCCGAAGATCAGCCGCGAACGCAGGCGTTGATCAGAGTTCATGTCCGCCAGAGACGGCCAGCTGGCTTACGCCGAGCGTGGAGGAGCGGGAGATGTATTCCGAGACCTGCACCTGCGACAAGCCGTATTCCTTCAGGGAATCCGGCGTGATCTTGCTCGAAAGGGCCAGATACTGCGAATCTAGGTCCTCGACGCCCTGCGAGAGCGATGCGATCTGCTTCTCCGTCCTCTGGAGGGCGACGGTCTTAGAGACGACCGAATAGATGTTCAGCACATAAATGGCCGCTAGGCATGAGCTCGCGATCAAAAGGCTGCAGACTATCTGCCTGCGATGTTCGTTGGCGAGATCGTATGCTGCTGTCATCGTTCTTGTCATTTATTTTGGTTTTTGTTCTTAGAAATAACTCGCAATTTCGCGCTGCGGGATCGTGGGTTGGACGAGATCTCTTCTTGAGCGGCGGTGACCGGCTTCTTGGTGAGGACGTCCGCTCCCAGCTTCCCTTTGTCTTTGAAGAATCCTTTCACTATCCTGTCTTCGAGGCTGTGGAAGGAGATCACTGCCATCCGGCCGCCAGGCGCCAGCCTGTCGAATCCCTTGGCGAGGCCTTCACGGAGCGCTTCAAGCTCGTCGTTGACGGCGATGCGCAAGGCCTGGAAGGTCTTGGTGGCCGGGTGGATCTTCCCGCGACGGTAGAACGGAGGAACGGCATTCTTGACGATCTCGGCCAGCTCCATCGACGTCTCTATCTTCTTCTTGGACCGGTAGATGACGATGGCTCTGGCTATGCGCCTGGCGAACTTTTCTTCTGCATATCCGAAAATGATGTTCGCGAGCACCTCCTCTTCCCAGCCGTTCACGATGTCTTTGGCCGTGAATTGGTACCGGGCCGGATCGCCAAGAGTCATGAGGAGCGGTTCGTCCTTCTGGAAGGTGAAGCCGCGGCCGGAAGACTCTAGCTCATCCGAAGAGATGCCTAGATCTAGGAGGATAAGGTCGACGGCCTTCATGCCGTGCTTATCGAGGACCCTATCCAGGTTCCGAAAATCTTCGTTCTCAAGGATCAGCTTGGAAGCCTTCCCCTGCAGGGCGACGGCGGCGCGTGCGATGGCAGCCGGATCTCTGTCCAAGCCGGCCAGCGTCAGATGGCGCACGCCTTTCTCCTTCAAGGCCTCAGCGACGGCGAGAGCATGCCCTGCTCCGCCTAGAGTCCCATCGAGATACGAGATATCGGACGGATGTTCAGGCAGATCCGTCAAATATCCGATGATTTCATTTAAAAGTACTGGTTTGTGGACTGAATCTCCTTTCTCGTCGCTCCTTACTCCTTTCTCCTTACTCCTTTCTCCTTTCTCCATACTCCTCACTTCACGCCCGCCTGGCCTAGCTTCTCGGCGAGGGCGTTGGCGTTGTCCGTCACACCCTTCCGATAGGCGCTCCAAGTCTCTTCGTCCCAGATCTCGGCGCGGTCCACGACGCCTAGGAAGACGACATTCGTCTTGAGCCTGGCGTGCTCGCGCAGATGTTCCGGTAGAAGCATGCGGCCGACTGCATCAACCGGAGCTTCAACGGCCCCTCCGAGGAGGAAGCGGTTGAAGCCGCGGTTGTCCGCCTGCAGTATCGAAGAATCTCCCGCTGACAAGCGTCCGGAGATCTTCTCCCATTCCTTCGCCGAAAAGACGAAGAGACAGGAGTCGAGTCCCGGCGTGATCACAACTGCGCGTCCCATTTCCTTTCGGAACTTGGCGGGAAGCGACAGGCGATTCTTGTCATCGATAGTATGGCGGTGTTCTCCGATGAGCATAGAAATATGCCGGCGGGAAGGATGGTCAGGCGTAGCGCGCGAAATTTTGTAAAAAATTTTCGGAGACCGACGCTTTACCACTTCTTCCCACTTGATGGGTATTTTAAACCACTCCACCGGTAATACACAAGCTATTTAGCGGTGGATAAGCTGTGGATAGCTCTTAAAAGGCGGGTCATAAGATATGGACTCGCAACATAATGGGTCACACCACCAAAAATATGTTAAGTAATCGAGAGTCCCATCAAACATCGAGAGTCCTTTGAATCGATCTTATTGAAACGTCGATCTGGTCGCTCGTGTGTTGTAATTTTTCTGCAGCGCAGCTCAACTAGGCCGTTAATAATGTCATGCAAATGGGTTTCTGTGAATAAAAAATCCGAGCCGAGGGACCGTGTGATCCGCTAAGCCTCGCGGCGCCTGTCAACCTGCCATCTCTGACTACATCTTAGGCCTCATCAGCGGGAACATCTGCGTCTCGCGAAGCGGCTTGCCGGCCAACGTAGAAAAAAGCCTGTCGCCAACGCCGAACCCGAAAGCTGGCGGCATGGCATGCTCGAGCATCTCCACGAATTCTAGATCGGGCATCATCGCTTCCTTGTCACCCGAGGCGATGAGCTTCTTCTGCTCCTCGAATCTGGAGCGCTGATCGATCGGATCATTGAGCTCTGCGAAGCCGTTGGTCATCTCGGAGCCGCCGAGTATGAGCTGAACGCGCAGAGTCTTATCGGGGTCCTTCGGGTCGGCCTTGGAAAGGGGCGACACGAGCTTAGGATGGCCTACGAGCCACGCCGGCCCGACGATCTGCTTGCGGCAAAATTTCCAGAGCGTATCCACCAGCCTCTCGCGATTCTGGCCTTCGAACTCGACCTTCAGCTCTTTGAGCTTAGCCTCCATTTCCTTCTCTGAAGCCTTGAGGACGTCGATGCCGGTCATCTTCTCGACCGTCTCGACATAGTCGATCCGCTTCCATTCGCCGGCCAAATCGATCTTGTTGCCTTTGATCTCGAACGCCGAGGTGCCGAAGGCTTCCTTGGACATCTCCCTTATGAGCTTCTCAGTGAAAGCGATCCCCTCGTCGAAGGACATATACGAAGCGTAGAATTCCATGTTCGTGAATTCCTGGGCATGCTCCGGGCTGGTGCCTTCATTCCTGTAGATCCGCCCGATCTCGTATGTCCTCGGGAATCCTGCAGCCAGAAGCCTCTTCTGCCAAAGCTCGCCGACCGATATGCGCAAGAATACATCCAGGTCGAAGTCGTCGTGATGCGTCCTGAAAGGATTGGCTTCCGCTCCCCCGGTGGTCGTCTCGAGCGTCGGCGTCTCCACTTCGAGAAAGCCCGCTTTTTCCATGAACGCCCTGGCTGCACGCCAGAATCTCGCTTTCTTGAAGAACACCTCTCGCGTCTCAGGGTCCATTATGAAATCCAGGTAGCGCTTCCGGAACTTCTCGTCTGGATCGGCAAGGCCGTGCCACTTCTCGGGAAGAGGCGCGAGCGACTTGGATGCCATCTTCCAGGAATGGACCTCGAGGCTCTGTTCCCCGCGCTGGGTGACGAAAAGAGAGCCGGTGACGCTGATTATATCGCCGATGTCGACAGCGGCCGAGATCAGATCGAATAGCTCGGGCTTGAGCGCGTCCTTCTTTACGACTGCCTGGAATGCGCCGGTCCCATCGTCAAGAACGAAGAATTGGATGGCGCCTTGGCCGCGGATGGCCATGATCCTCCCTGCCAGAGACAGCTCCTTTTTGCCGGCTTCCAGCTCTTTGAACCTATCTCGCGCGTCCTTCAGGGACAGATCCTTTGGCACGGACACGGGATAAGCCTCCATGCCGGCTTTATTAAGGATATCCAGCTTCTTTTGGCGCGTTGCCCTTAATTCTTCAAGCGAGGCCATTGAGGTTGATAGCCTCTATTGTATCACGACGACCGAGTAAGTGACCTTGCCTTTCGGGGTCTGTATGGTGACCTTGTCGCCTTCCTTGTGGCCGAGGACCGCCGAACCGAGCGGCGAGAGGTTCGAGATCTTTCCCTGCGACATATCCGCTTCTTCAGAGCCGACGATCGTATATAGGTAGGACTTGTTGTCTCCATCTTTCTGGAGCCTGAAGGTCGAACCGATCGTGATGACGTCCTTGCTGCCCTCGCCCGTTATGATGGCGTTCTTGAGGAGCTGCTCCAGCCTGCTTATGCGGTCTTCGACTTCGGCCTGCTCTTCTCTGGCCTGATGGTATTCGGCATTCTCCGAAAGATCGCCGAGCTTCTTCGCATACTCGAGGTGCTCAGCCACTTCTTTGCGGCGCTCTATCCGCAGATGATCCAGCTCTTTCTGCAGCTCGGCGAATTTCTCGTTAGTCAAATATTGGGCATCTGTGGTCATGAAAATAAAAATACGCTTAGGCTTCTAAGGCGATTTGCGAAGATAATATACCAGATAGCGGGATTTTTAGCCATAGCGGCCTGCCCGCGCAGCGGCTTTATCGATCAATTCTGGCTGAAATACTCCGGCGCATTCGCGTCCATCGCGTATATCGTCTCGCGCATAGCGGCCGCCGCTCCTATGAGCTCGTGGACCGAACCGTGCTCCATCGTGACCGCAAAGGCATATTTGGGGTCCTGGTATGGCCAAAAACCGGTGATCCACGAATTGACATTGTCCTTCGTCACGCCTAGCTCGGCGGTGCCCGACTTGCCGGCGAATTCAGCGAACGGGACATTCAAGGCGATGCTCGTCCCTATCTGCACGCCGAGGCGCATGCCCTGATGGACGACGTCGAAATCCGCTCTCGGTATGTTAACCACTGATTCGACATGCGGCTGCTGGCCCTTGAGGATGGTCGGCGTGAGGACAGTGCCATAGTTCGCCATCGCTCCAACGGCGCGCACGATCTGCATCGGCGTGACCAGCCAGCCGTATTGGCCGATGGCCGAGTGGTATGTGTCTCCCAGATACCAATCCTGATTGAAAGTGGCCTTCTTCCATGCGGGCGTTGGGATGATGCCTGCCTTCGGATACAAGAATGACGGCACGCCGTCCATAGTCGTCGTGCCAAGGCCGAACATGCCCTCGTACTTGTCGATGTTATCGATGCCTAAGCCTTTTTGATCGCCATAGCCGCCTCCCACTGTGTAGAAATATGCGTCAGACGACATGGCGATGGCATGCCGCATATCTAGGTCGCCCAGGTTCTTCCAGTCCTTGAAAAGGTACACCTTCGTCGGGTCATAAGGGCTCGGGATTGAGATATAGCCCTTGGTGTGGATTATCTTATCCGGGTCGATGATGTGCGCGTCCAGGGCGCCTATTGCTTCGTACGGCTTGACGATGGAGCCGGGGGTATAAAGGCCGTCGATCGCCCTGTTCAGGAATGGCAGGCCTGGATCATTGAGCATGGCCTGGACGGCCGCTACGTCCGTCTTGTCGGACATGATCTGCGAGCTGTACTCAGGATAGCTGGTGAGCGCTATGAGCTCCCCCGTATGGACGTCCATAATGACGCCGGCGCCTCCAGTGTATCCGACCTTTTTGGCGACGTCTTCCAGGCTATTGTATAGATCGGACTCGACCCGGCTGTCGATGGACAGGGTGATATTCTTTCCCTGGACAGGAGGCTGGATCGTGTTCTCGGAGACGATCTTGCCGTGGGCATCGACTTCGATGAGGCGCGATCCAGCTTGCCCCTTCAGCTCGCTATCGAAATATTTTTCGGCTCCGGCCATGCCCTGGAAGTCTTCCTGGTAGTAGAAGCCGTTGCTGTCCTTGGAAGGATATTGGACGTATCCGAGGATGTGGGCCAACCCGGTGGTCGTCGCATACTCGCGCTGGGGCACGAATTCGTCCGAGCATTGAGAGGAGGTGGCGTCGCTCGCGCAGGAAGCCGGAGGAGGCGCATTCCAGGCTAGAAGGACGCCGTTCCGGTCGAATATCACGCCTCTTCCGGCGAATATCGGCTCCGGGCGCAGGAGGTTGTCTTCGCTCATCGTCCTGTAGTCGCTCCCATGGACTAGCTCCATGCTGGCTGCCTGGACGAAGACGGCCACGGCTATCACAGCGAAGGCGGCGCCCACGGAATAGAGCGAACGGCGCTTGATGGATTTCTCGAGCCGGCCCTCGAATCGCGAGGTGTCATATCTCGGGAGGTTGCTGGAGTCTATAAGGACCTCGTCAGGATCTATCTCCCGGCTGCGGCGGTTGCGCCGGCCGCCGAGCCTGGTCCTTTTAATGAAGCTCTTCCACAGGGTCTGCATTGGACGCATTGTATCAGAGGCGAGGCCTATGCACGACCACCCGCTTGATGCCGCTTGCGATGGCCAGAATGGCGGTCGCCGCGATGGTCCCGCCATAGCCCTTGAGACCCATGCCTGCAGCCATCCCGAAAAGACCGTCATAGAAGAATCCCGCTATCAAAGCCTCGGCAAAATACGGGAGCAGCCAGGCGCCTATCAATCCGATAGCGAGAGCGGAGAACCACCATCCTTCGATGATGCTCCCGAATAGGGCGATATCGACAGCGATGCGCAGTAGTGCTTTGCCTTTGGTCATGGATGAGGATCCGGGATGGATCAGATCTGCTGGTGCGTGTCCACCAGGACCCATCTGAGCTGATAGATGTTCACGGGCGGCGCGAAGAGGACCTTCTCGAACGGCTGGGCCGGATCGGACACGACCGCCGAGACGATGCCGAATGGCGCCGCGCTCAAGCCAGGCGCGTTCACTGGGTCGCCCGCAGAAACTGATACGTCGCGCGGCAGCTGGGCCTCATATTGGCCGCCTCCCCGCCCTATGGCCTCAGCCGAAGAATGGGCTTTGCCGATCATCACTTCGTATGACTGCCCGGGAGATGAATACAAGAGGACCTTTGCGGTGTCGCCGAGCACCTCGGAGACCTTGCCGATAAGAGCGTCGCCGCTCGCGTAGACTGGATCGCCGTCCTGCAGCCCATAGTCGGAACCGATGTCTATGATGAGCTCGTCATAGGCCGAGACCGCTGGATGTTCGAGGACGGCGGCCAGCGTGTACGGCGTGCTCGAAGCGCGTCCTAAGAGGGCCTTCAGCTCCTCATTCTGGCTCTCCAGCGACTGCACGGATTGGAGACGGACATTGGCGGCGTCCAGCTGCTGAGTCAGGTAGGCGTTCTCCTGCATGAGAGCTTCTGGGGATCGCATGGACCCGAGCTGGATCGCCAGCTGGACGCGCCAGAACGGCCTGGCGATCGTGGTGAAGAGAGACGGAAAGAGCATCGGGCGCAAGAGCTGCACGGCAGCGACGATCGCGACGATGGCCGCGCACGCATAGAAAGCGATGCGCTTGCCTGACGAACGGCGTTTACGAGCTTCTAGGTAGGTCATCTTCGCTTTGCAAAAGGACGTTCTTGAACCTGTCCAAGTCTTCCAGGATTATCCCCGCTCCCCTGGCTATGGCAGTCAGCGGCTCCTCGGCTACCGTGACCGGGAGCTGCAAGCTCTCCGCCAGGAGGTCATTCAGGCCCTTAATTAGAGCCCCTCCTCCGACGAGGTGCACGCCACGGCGCATCACATCAGCCAGGATCTCGGGCGGCGTCGTTTCCAGGACCTCCCTGGCCGACGCGACAAGCGCCTCGACAGATTGGCCCATGGCTTCGCGTATGTCGGAATCGGTAATGACCACCTCGCGAGGCAGGCCGGTGATGAGGTCTCGGCCTCGGATCGTCGTCTCCATAGGCTGGTCGGGTATGACCGAGCCGACGGCGATCTTGACCTGCTCCGCCGTCGTCTCGCCTATGAGTATCTTGAACTCGTTCCTTATGTAGGAGATGATGTCTTGGTTGAATCTGTCGCCTGCGATCTTAAGGCTCTTGGACCTGACGATGCCGCCGAGAGAGATGATGGCGATGTCCGAAGTGCCCCCTCCGATGTCTATGATCATACTGCCTACGGGATCATGGATCGGAAGCCTGATGCCGATTGCTCCGGCCATGGGCTGCTCGACTATGTAGACTTCGCGAGCGCCGGCATTCCTGGTCGCGTCTCTGACGGCCCTCACCTCGACGTTAGTCACGCCGGATGGAACGCCGACCACCACTCGTGGGCCCATGAGGCGCTTGGGCATGAATTCTCCGGCGCGCTTCATGAGATATGAGAGCATCTCCTCCGTGACCTCGAAATCGGAGATGACTCCGTCGACCAGAGGCCTGACAGCTGTTATGTGAGTCGGGGTGCGACCGAGCATCTCCTTGGCTGCTGCTCCTACGGCGACCACCTGGCCTGTCTTTTCATTCACCGCCACGACGGACGGCTCTGTGACCACTATGCCCTTGCCGCGCACATATACGAGAGTATTGGCCGTCCCAAGGTCGATGCCGATATCATTCGAGAATCGATTGAAGATCCTTTCCTTTTGGTCCTTCCACATGGGCGTACCATATCATTTAGGTATGACTGACTGCAAGTTCGAGATCGGATAGAAAGCGGCTCCGTGCGCGTTCTCGACGGAAGAAAGCCGCACTCCGATGAGCCGGCCCTTCATGTCGAAGAGCGGGCTTCCGGGGATGACCTCATCTACGGCTATGGAAGTCCTCACCATAGAAAGGTCCGAGCTGGCGATATATCCTTCGCTTAGGCTCATCGTCGATGTGCCCGAAAGCGACAGGACCGGCTCTCCTAGGGACGGACCAGGCGCCAAAGACGCCGGAGAATAGGCATGCTGGGCCGTTGCAGATGGCGCCAGAAAGACTATGTCTCCATTGTCCTGCGATCGGATGACGCTATATGGGATGAGCTCGCCGTCTTCCATCTTCGCTAAGATGCCTGGCGCGCCGCCGATAGAGGCTTTGTCGGTGAGGACCACTCCCGTGTCTGTGAGCACGACGCCGATGCCGTTCACGGTGGTAGTGGCGTCGGCCTGCACGAATCTGACCAAGCTAGGCGAGAATGCCGCGAGCGCCGATGATGGCGTGTCCTGCGATTCGACGACAGCCGCATCTTGCGGCGCGGCTATCTGCTGGATCGTCTTTTCTATGACTTGGGATACGGTCCTGGTGCTCTCCGGATACTGGTTCATGAGAGAGACAGTGACTATGCCTGTGGCGAGCGACGTCACGAATGATACTAGGAGCCCGAGGAGTATGAGCTGCTGCTTTGTCAGGTCTTCCATGCAAGAAGTCTACAGCATAGAGAGGCCCGGCGGCAATGCTGCGGGAGAAGCCCTGGAAAGCATGCCGGGCGATCTGCTCTAGGGCGATCATTTCGCCACCGCGACCGCCTCCTCGAAGGCGATCGAGAGCAGCCTAGAAGCGCCGTCAGAGCCCATGGTCACGCCGTAGATGACTCCGGCCCTGGACATGGTCTCTCGATTATGGGTTATGAGTATGAGCTGCGAGCGCCTCGAAAGATCGGCGATCATATCGCCGTATTTCTTGGAATTGGCCTCATCGAGGGCGGCATCCGTCTCATCGAGGATGATGAATGGCGGCGGATTGACCTGCGAGATGGCGAAGAGGAGCGCGATCGACGTCAAAGCGCGTTCCCCGCCTGAGAGCATCATCAATCCTTTGACCTTCTTCCGCGGCAAGCTGACGCTCACTTCCAGGCCTTCCGGCCCGTCTTCTTGTGCATCCATCTCGGCATCCGACGGCGCGCCTGGCATGTCTCCGGAGAGGGCCTCGTCCAGCTCCTCCATCTCGCTCTTCTTGCGGCGCCTCGCTTCCTTGACGACTGATAGCTCGGCCCGGCCGCCTCCGAACATGAGCGTGAAGAGCTTCTGGAATTCGGCGTTTATCTTCAGGATGCCGCTCTTGAATTCCATGTCGAGGCGCGCGTCGAGCTCGGCTATGAGCCTGACGAGCTCTTCTCTGGCCTTCTCCAGATCGACGATCTCCTTGGCCAAGAATGCATCGCGCTCCTCCGTCTCCTTGTACTCCTTCATGACCTCAGCGCCCCCTGCCCCGCCGGCATCCTCCAAGCGGACCTTGTGCTTCTCGATCTTGCGCCGGCGCTCTTCCTGCTCTTGCCTGGTCTCGGCGCTCGATGCGCGGCCAGCCTCCGGCGCCCGGTCATATTCAACGGCTTCGCGGCCGGCAATGGAAGCCGCTTCGCCTAGCTCTCTCTTGAAGTCTGCCTCGATCCGATCGAGGGCAGCGGAACGGCCGGAAAGGGCGGCGAGCGCGCTCCGGACCTCGTTCTGTCTGGCGATCACTCTGAAGACTTCCTTCTCCGCGTCGCGGTTGGTGTCCTTATCCTTCTCGATGGAAGCCTTGAGGCTCTCATATTCTTTAGAAAGGCGGCTCTCCTCTTCTATCAGGTCCTTCAGGCGCGACTCTAGGCCGGCCTTCTCCCTGGAAAGCGCCTCTATCTCCTTCTCCGAATCGGCGATGACCGAGGAATCGACTGACTGCCTGTGCCTGGAGATGAAAGCTCTAAGGGAGGATATGACCTCCTTGACCGTCTGGAATATCTCGGCGGAAGCGACGGCTTCCTCCAAGTCCTTGAGATAGATCGTCTTGAATTCGTCCCTCTTCTGCTTCTCCTTCTCCTTGTCGATAGCGCGGCGGCAGGCATTCATCTCGCCCTCTATCCGGCCCAGCTCGCGCGTTATCGAATCCTTCTCGGCCCGGACCGCCTTGATGCGGCTCTCCAGACCGACGACTTCACCGCTCTTAGCATCGCTGCCCTTCGAGCCGGTCAGGATCTTCTTCGCGCTCTCGAGCTCCCTATCCAGATCGGCCGCCTCCTTGCGCGGCGCGGCCGAGGCGGCGGCTATGCTTTCCCGCTCGGCTCTGATGTATGCTTCTTCATCGGCGAGATACGCCTTGTATAGCTGGATCAGCTCCCTACGGAGCTCTTCGGCACGCTCGATCTTCTCGACCTGCTTCTTGAGGAATCTGATGTGAGGGGCGATCTCCCGGCGGAGCGACTCGACCTGCTTCATGTTCTCTTCCGTCCTCTCGAGCTTGCGCATGCTCTCGAGCTTCTTCCATTGGTAGACTTTGAGCCCCAGGGCATCTTCGATCATCTCGCGCCGCTCCCTTATCGAGGCCGAAAGGATGCGGTCAGCCTCGCCTTGAGAGATGATATGATAGCCCGTCGCTCCGATATGCGCGGATCCAAGGATCTCCACGATGTCCTTGAGCCTGACCTGGGACCCGTTCAAGAGATACTCGTTGGAATTGTCGCGATGGACTACGCGCTCGATGGAAACCTCGTCGAAATCGATCGATGGGAATAGGCGCTTCGAGTTGTCGAATACGAGCTTGACCGAAGCCCTGTTGGCGCGGCCTGCAGCCGAAGCGCCGTCGCCGCCGCCGTTCCAGATCATGTCCTCGCCGCGGCGGCCTCGCAGGGACTTGATAGATTGTTCGCCGAGCACGAATCGGAACGACTCGGCGATGTTCGACTTGCCGGAGCCATTCGGGCCGACGATGCCGGTTATGGGCGTGGTGAAGGCGAGCGAAGCCTTCTTGGCGAAAGATTTGAAGCCAGATACCTCCAGGCTCTTGAGATGCATGGAGTAATTCTAGCATGAGGGGGGATTGGAGATTAGAGATTAGATATTAGAGATTAGATATTAGAGATTGGAGATATGAAAAAACCGCCAATAGGCGGCGAGCTATCAGTTGATCGGATCGAGTCCCAGGAGCACCTCCCAGAGGGAAGGCTTCTTGGCAGACTCATCCATGTGCGAGCACTGGTCGCAGCGGGGCACGAATGCCATGCACTTCTTTCCGCTCCGGAATTGGCAGGGCGGATGGTATTCCTGTTCCAGCTCGCGGGCTATCTTTGGCGAGCTCCCAGAAGATGCAGCCGCATCTTTGTTCCCATGACTGCTCGCAGCCAGAAGGACGGCGAGGTCGTGCGAAAGGCTGATACCCATAATAGTGAAAGGACGATTCGGTCAGATTATACCACCACGATCCCCGCCCATCACGCGCTCGGAAGAGACTTATCCACAGCTGCCGGCTCCCTGCCTACCACCCCTTGGCTTCCAGCGCCTTCTCTGCGGCCTTTTGCTCTGCCTCCTGTTTCGATGCCCCGGTGCCCGAGGCTACCTGGACGTCCCCGAGGAACACGCCTAGAGTGAACTGCTTGTTATGGTCTGGGCCCTCTTCACGGAGAGTGCGGTAGCTCGGGGTCTTGCCAGCTTTGTCCTGCGCCTGCTCTTGGAATCGGCTCTTGGCGTCGAGCCACAGCTTCTTGGCGGCGATCTCGTCGATGTCTATAGACCCGAGGATCTTGTCTGATATGAAGCCGCCGGCGGTCTCATATCCCTGGTCGAGGTAGATGGCGCCTATCACGGCTTCGACGGCGTTGGCCAGAATGATCGAGCGAGCGCGGCCGGTGTCCCGGAGCTCACCCTTCGATAGGAGCAGGAAATCATTGAGGCCGATATGCTCGGCCACTCTGGTCAGGCTGACCGTGTTCACAATGGCCGACCTCAGCGAGGTCAGCTCGCCTTCGGCCTTCTTTGGATACTTCTTGAAGAGGAAGCTGGTGACGACCAGCTCTAGGACGGCATCGCCTAGGAATTCCAGCCGCTCGTTGTGCTCGAAACCGGCCCCCTTGTTCTCGTTCAGGTAGGATCGGTGGGTGCAGGCTGTCCGTAGGATGGAGATGTCCTTGAACCGGACGCCCAAGCTTTTGGCTAGGCTTTCGAGGTCAGGCTTCATTTCTCTTGCGCGAGCATCGTGACGGCTTTCGTGACTATGGGCAGGATGTCATTATAGAAATTGAGCTCTAAGATATCGGCCAGCTTGAACCACTTGGCGTCGTCGAGCCCGGGCTTCTTGGCCAGGTGGAGGTCCGTGAATGAGGACTCCGCCAAATAGTAATGGACTTGCTTCCTGATCTTCCCTATCTCCGGATCGTTGGCGATGTATTCATTCGTGCCGAGATCGGACTTGATCGAGACATCCAGGCCTATCTCTTCTTTTACTTTGTTGATAGTGCCCTGGTCAGGCGCGATGCCCTCTGGGATCTTGCCCTTGGAAAGGGTCCAGTGCCCGAAGATGTCATGGACGAAGGCCAGATAGATGTCCTTTTCGTTCTTGGCGTACACAACAGCGCCTCCGAGATGCTGTATGGGCATCTGCTCGTAAGGCACCTCGGCGGGTTTCTTCTTCTTGGCCGGAGCCGCTTCCTTGCCTGGCTCGCCGAGCTCCTTGTATACGGCGCCGAGGACGCCGTTCACGAATCGGCCGGATGTCTCGCCGCCGAAGGTCTTGGCGAGCTCGATGGCCTCGTTGATCGCTACCTTGGCCGGCACTTCCGAGCGGTCGGCGAATATGAGCTCGTAGAGGCCTAGGCGGAGGATGTTGCGGTCGACGGGAGAGATCTTGTCTATAGGCCAATCCGGGGCGGCCTTCTCTATGATCTGGTCGAGGTCGGCCTTCTTGGCCATGATGCCCTTCATGAGAAGGTCGATAAAAGACGTATCGGCCATGCCTGGCGCGAACTCCTTGACGTTGCGGGAGATTATCTCGGGAGATTCCTTGTCGTTGCGGCCTCGGAAATCCCACTCGAAGAGGGATTGCAATACGACGGATCTTGATAGGTGCCTATTGGCCATTTCGATGAAAGAGCTTTCTAGTGCTGGCTTTCTAGTGCTAATGCGAAGATCTACGACTTAGGATCTACGATTTAAGCCTGCTGCCCGGCTCCTTAAATCTTAATTCTTAAATCTTAAATCTCCTCTGCTGGCAAACTATCTGACGTTCTCGGCCTTCTTGGCTTTCGCGGCCTTGCGCGCGGCCTTGGTGGCAAGGTCGATGACCTTCTTGCCGTTATATGAGCCGCAATTCATGCAGACCCTGTGGGCCTGGTGCATCGCGCCGCAATTGCTGCACTTCGAAAAGCGCGCCGCATCGAGGGCGTGGTGCGACCGGCGGTTGCCGGTGTGGGACCTTGTCGAACGCATTCGGTTTACCATGGCGATAATATTACATATTTTTCTATATCGTGCAACCTATTTGTCTAGATAACTTTTTTCTGTTATATTTTTGTGCGCTCGTCGCTTCCGCCCATAGCTCAGCTGGTAGAGCACTCGCCTCTTAAGCGATTGGTCGTTGGTTCGAATCCAACTGGGCGGACAATGATAGTCAAAAGTCAAAAAGCCCATAAAGCCCATAATGTCTTCATTACGGACTTTAAGGCTTTACGGACTTTTGATTGATTCGCCGGGGTGGCGAAATTGGCTAGACGCGCATGCCTTAGGAGCATGTGGAGCAATCCATGGAGGTTCGATTCCTCTCCCCGGCACAGAAAGATCGGCTCAAGCCAGCATCAGACTAGCATCACCGGCGTCAGTTGACTTTATAGCGCTTTTTATGGCAGAATCGGCCTGGAATAGGACCGTTCTCGGTCCGCTCACAATGAAAATCGAATAGAGTCGAATGGAACCGCAAAACGGAGGACCTATGATCTCTTATGATAAGCCTCACAACAACGGCCGGCTGATCCCTATGGAGGTCGACGCCGATCATCTTTCCTTGAAGATGGGAAAGAACGGCAGCGAATGGCATAACATCTCCATCGTCAGGGTGGACACATCTGAGACGGTCGCGCCGCTCCAGAAAGTCAGACGCGCGCCTGTCGGGGATTTCATCGAGATCTCCCTTTTCATCCTCAGATACCGGCCCGGCGCGATCTTCGCGGCTGGAAATTACCGGCTGTCATGCTCCCCTGTCCACGGCGAGTTCGTGGACGACACGAAGAGGCGCTCCGCGACGTTCTGCCTCTCTGAGGAGCAGGCTAGGAACGCCAATCTCCGCAGATTCGAGTCCGCGCTCGAGCTGGTGGAGAAGCTCGGCGACAGAGTCCGGGACACCGACAAGGCGATCACGGCTCAGTCGGAGAGATTGGACAAGATCGCTCTCGCCGCGCGCTCGGCGGAAGACTGCGAGGCCAGGATCGCCCGCCAGCTCGCATTCTTGCAAGAATCCGTCTCGAAGGCCGGCAGCCTGATGTCCTCGATACGGTCTCATTCCGAGAGCATCGAGGCTATGATCGCCGCCTATCGAGCGAAGCTTGGAGAGGCATCCGACCGCCTTTCCGACAAGGAGCATGACGCCGAGCGTACGATCGCGGAAATCCAAGAGCGCGCATCGCGAGAGCTCGACGAGCTCCGCCAGTCATTCCATGACAGCACGAGGGCATGCCTGATCGAGCTACGCGAAGCCATGTCTGGGCCGCTTAAAGATCTCGACTTCCTCAAAGCCCAGCATCTCGTAGCGTCGGCAAGGAGCAATGGCCGTAAAACCTTTCGTCGAGGCGCTGTCCGGAATAGAAGCGGTCAATCCGACGCGATAACGACGAAAAGGAAAATTCTGCCCGTCTCCAAAAGAAAGGTCCGGAACGGGACCAAATCCCTAAAATGAATCCGAGAAATCAGCGACGCCGTCCACTCTATTGGACGGCTATTTTATTTGATCCTCCACAACTGAGAATAAGATAGTCATCTTCCTTCAAAAGAAAAAGGCCTCCTTTTCAGGAGACCCTTTTGTGAATAAGAGCTTATTCAGCTTTTTTGGGCTTCTGCCGCTTTTTTGCTCGGCTTACGCCCGGTTTTGCTTTTCGGCTTTTTGGAAGAAGCGGCCCGCTTCGTCACGCTTTTTGAGCTGACAATGGGCTTTTTGGCTTCTTCTATGGCTTTTTCGGCCTTGGCGAACGCGCTCTGCATGTCATCGCCTGCTTGGACCGCGCCTTTCGATGCGGCAGCCGGTTGTTCTGCGTGCTTTACAGGCCTCTGATCGCGGCCGTTGCGCGGCTTGGCGATCAGCCTGTTCCAGCGAGGCTTGCCGTTCATGGCGATACCCCGCTTCCGGCACCAGAGCCTGACTCCGTCTGGGTGGAATGCATGCTGACAGACCTCGACGATCGCCTGAAGCGACATGCGTCCCGGACCCAGAGCTGGCCGAGCCCTCTTGGTCAGGCTGCCATTGAAGAACATCTGCCCCTTGCGGAAGTAATACCAGTGCTCGACGCCTCTGATAGTCCCGGGCATAGAGAGCTCTTGCCAGCTCACCTTATCCCTCAGCTCGAATGGCAGCTCCATCCAACGGATCATTTTCACCGGATTGGCCAGGCTCAAGCCAGGCCTGCTCTTGGTGAAGATCTGCACGTTATATGACGATGATACCTGCACGACGATATCAGCGCCAGCGAAGCGGGCTGCCTTTTGGGTCAGCATGTCATCGTCATAGCATGCGTACAGCTTCAGCGTCGCTTCCTTTTCATCGCCGCCGAATCCGGACTTCAGAAGGGCTTGGATCGGTATGAACCGGTCCTCCTCCCTGATCTCCTCTAGCTTCGCCCAGAATCGCCGCTGGTCATACCACATATCATCCAGGGTCTCGAAGATCATATCGAGGATCTGGTCGTCTGTGTAGAACTGGCGCCTGAACAAGCTCGTCACGATGTAGGAGAGCTCGCAGACCTCTTCGGACCGCGCCATGCTCTTTTCGATCGACCGCTCCAGGTGCGCAAAGGCATCCGGATTAGCCGCGATCTCGTCGGACTGCTTGTCCTTCCAGGCCTTGAATATCTCGGCCAATGTCATTTCGCCGGATATGGCTGCGATGCCGTATTTCTTGCGGACGATCATCGCTTCCAGCATCGTGGTAGCGCGATTCATGATCTTGAGGCTGGAGTCAGGATCGACTCGGGTCGCAGCCTTGATCATCTCGGCGATGTGAGTGTTCGGGCATTCGCCATGCGTGTCGTAGAAAAGGGTGCTCGCCAGAAGATCCGTGAGCTCCTCATTCTCTTCGACATGAAGAAATTTGGCGACTAGCGTCGAGGCACATTCTTCTTCCATACGACCTTCAGGACCTACATGCTCGTTGAAACGAGAGTTGGAGATGCCGATCGGGATGTCGCCGTCGCGATCAAATGTCGCGTCATTTCCGGCAGGATCGCCTTCCACGAACAGCACCTGAGCGTGCTCAGCGTCCACGAACTGTCGCTTCCCGTAAAGGACGACCAACAGGCGACCTAGGATCTCGTCCAGATGCGGGCGCATATGGATCAGGAACCTTAAGACTTTGCTGATGACCACCGTGCCGATCGCCGCTGCCGTTCCTTCCGCGGACCTGCTTTCCTTTGCTTTCATTGATAGCCTTTCTGTTTTTGTGGGTCTGTAAACCCTAGTTAGAGTGCCGATAGCCTTCCGTTCTTATTCACATTTTGAAGAACATCTAGCCGGCGCCAATTATAGCATTTTCAAGCTCCATGTCAAGTTATCTATTGACAATTAACGTAATTGTGCTATAATGGCCCTGGACTGACAATCTGTTGTAATATGCCAGTCAGGAATTTGAAAATAAACATGGTTAGGGCTTGTGCCTGAAACCGCAACAAATAGACAAACCGCAACAAGAAAGAGGAAAACTATGGCAAAGAAAAATGCAGCGGCAGGCGGTTTCACGCCTCCCCCGACAGCAGCACTCCCCCCGCCTCCGGCGCCAGCCGCTGGCGGTACAGCTCCGGCTTCGAAGCCGGCACCGGCAGCCGCTCCGAAAGCGGCAAAGCCTAAGGCGGCTCCGGCCGCCGCTAAGGCCACAAAACCGGCTCCAGCGGCTAAGGCCGCGAAACCGGCTCCCGCTGTGACGAAAACGACTACCCGTACTACTCGCGTAACGACGCGAGCCGGCGGTCGGTCGTCTACGGCAGCGACGACGTCGGCCACTTCCGTGCCCACGAAGACTGGTTTGAAGGACTACGAGAAGGCAGCGATGGTTCTTCTGGCGCTAGTCGTCGTCGGGTTGATCGGTTGGGGCATTTATGCTTCTGTCACGCTAGCGGCGCGGAAAGCGAGCGGCACGGCTTCGCTGAATCGCTCTGTGAAGGTGACTTCCGGACCGGAGCATGTGAAGACCACGATGCCCACTCCGACCGAAGAGGTCGAGGTGCCGAGCGGGTTGGTTCAGGATTCCGGCGTCAACGTCGGTGGCCTGAGCGTCAACCAGTCGGTGACGATCGTAGGCTCGAACGTGATCAACAGTCCGTTGATCATCAACAACTTCGGGTCAACGAACAAGACGGT
Organism: Patescibacteria group bacterium; assembly: GCA_018970245.1. Classification (GTDB taxonomy): domain Bacteria; phylum Patescibacteriota; class Minisyncoccia; order Phycocordibacterales; family PALSA-1337; genus C7867-002. Next base: position 40,565 of record JAGWWT010000001.1, on the reverse strand, counting down.
CGCGCCGCCGGCAGTCATGATCCCGCCGCCGCCGATCTATGCGCCGTCTCAATCGGTGCTGACGAATACGGTCGCGCCGCCGCAGGCGACAGTTCCAACTGCCCCGCCCGTAACGGTCGCACCGCCACCAGCAGCACCGCCACAAGTAGTCACGCCGCCCCTCGTTCCGCCGCCGACTTACGTCCAGGCACCGACGTATTATCCTGGATATAGTGGCAGCTTCTATCCAGGGTACGCTGGCGTGAGCGTCTGTGTAGGTGGTCCATGTTACGGCTATGGCTACGGATATGGCAACCGTGGCTACTGTCGCGCTAACCCGTATGGTTCCTGTATCGGACACAGGTACGGGTACGGCTGCGGTCGTTACCACCGTCGTTAGCTCTGTAACTTCAAGGTCCCGATCGGCTCGAATGAGTCGGTCGGGACCCTTTCTTTTCCATGCTTATAGCCATATTATGACTATTGACCGTTACTGTGTATTGTGCTATAATTAATGTAGACGTGGATTCGAATGATTGCACGTTGTCAATTTCAACAATAAACCGACGCCCTGAACGGGGCATCCCAACAAAAGGATAAAATGAAAGATTCTGGAATATTCAGCAATTTGGTGACCGGTATGATAATGCTGGCCATCCTATTCCTGATCTCCTTGGGCCTGGTGTTCGTATTCTTGGGCCCGAGCTGGATACATCTCATCGTCGGCCTGGCTATGATAGCGCTCGGCTTGACGATTCTGGTCACAGGGTACAAAACCTTCCCCGCTGATCCACCTACCATAGGCGCGATCACGGTGAGAGACAGGATCTACAAATCACGCGGGAAAACGCCGACGGTGAACGGCACCGTCTTCCTGTGCAATTGGCCTCTCATATGGATCTCGAGCATCAGCATCGAATACACCTGGGTAGAGATGGAATTCCCGGTGACCATCCTGTCGAAAGACAAGATCCCTCTAGAAGGGAGGGTGCGTATCAGAGCTCGTGTGGACAGGAACGAAACTGACATATATGTCAGCAACGGAAAAGATCACACGACTCGCTGGAAATACATCCAGGAAGAGATGGAGGGCGTAGTCGACAATGTCGCTCGCCGCTTCACTCGGACTCGGATGGCCAACTCCATAATGCAGCGAAGCCAGGAGCTGTCAGATTGCGTCGAAGACGCGATCTCCGAGAAGAACGATGGCACCCGCAAGTTGCGGGCTGACCTTTTCAAAGAGAGGACATTCGGTATAGAGATCGACCGAGTCCAGCTCACGTTCTCCTTGCCAGACGATGTCCTCGACAGCTATACGCAGAAAGAGGCTAGGATCATCGAGTATCGATCCGACCTGGAAGCTGCGAAAGAGCTGAAAGCAGCGGCTGAAGCTAGGGGCGAGATCCTCTCAATGGATGAATCCTTGGACAGGGTCAATACCCTTCGACGGATCCGCGACGGCAAAGACAACCGTTTTGAGATCCTGACCGGAGGCCAGTCACGAGTCGGAACAGTAGTATTCCCCAATGCCAACGTGAATGTCGGCGGAGGCGGAAATCAACAAAAAAAATCTTAAAGAAGGGATAGAGATTATGACAGCAACGCAGAAAAGATTGTTGTGGGTCGCGGGAGTCGGTTTTGGAATAATCGTCATCGTGGGGGTGATCCTCCACGCATCGGCGGCGATAGCTAATGCGAAAGCATCTAGCCCCGCTGCAGCGGCGTCGGTCGCGTCGACCATGGTTCCCTCGATCAAAACGGTAACCGTCGGGACTGTCTGGTATGATCCGAACGAGCTAAACTTGCGTCTGAATATATGGGGCAACCCGAACGTCAACGCAGGCAGAGGTGTCCGGTGGCAAGTCCGGGCACGCTACAGCAACGGCATCTGCGAAGTGAGGGATATGCAGCCTGTAGACGCGCTCAGGCCTGTATTCATCCACTTCCAGAGCAGATCAGGGAACACGGAGCTCACGGGGATCGACTACAGAGTCACCCCCGGACAGGCAGTCCAAAGCTGCCCATTCGTGTTCCACTTCGAACAACCTAGTTCTTGACAGAGAAAATCAGACAAGCCGCAAGGGAGAAATCCTATGCGGCTTGCTTTCTTTTATATGGGCCGCGCGCGTCGGCGCATCGCGGCGGATTTACTGGCGTTCTTACAGCGTTTTGACCGTATTCGATACGAGATAGATGATGCCCCAGGCCGAGACCATTATGAAGAGCCCGACAGTTCCCCACTTGATGGTGCTCTTGCCACGTTCCCTCTTTTCCTCGTCATCCCCACCTAAGACCAGCTGGAGGACTCCCCAGACGAAGATCAAGATCGCCAGTCCGAACAGTAGCTCGAGGACCGGATAGACGACGTTGGTGATGATCGGATCGACGACGTTGCCGAAAGCTGTCATGTCGACGCTGGCGTATGCCTCAGGTATGAGAGCTGAGAAGTTCATCGGCGATGATCGCGCGGACAGGCCTACTGAACCTGCGGGATCTGGTTGGCCGGGATGCCTCCGTTCTGAGTATTCTGTCCGAAGTTAGGGATGGACTGAGTGGTCGGCGTCGTCCTGAAGGTATTGGCCACGATGTTCACCAAGCCCCAGATGGAGACGATGATGAATAGGCCGACGATGCCCCAGATGACATTCATGCGGTATTTGCTTGCGTCTTCCGAGCCAGACTTCAAGATGGCCTGGATGACCATCCAGACGATGTAGATGACCGCGAAAGCGACCAGGATGTAGGTGACTACGTTGCCTATGCCGATGATCTTCGAGCTCAGAGAGTTGACGTCAGTCACTGGTGCAGTCTGAGCCAAGGCTACGGACGGGGCGAGCACCGCTAAAAGCGAGATGATTTTTTTCATGTGATTTATGATCGATCTTATAAAGCTTGCGCCAATTATAGCCTGAAAACGCCAGTCTATACAGCCGGGCTGTGGATTGCTCGGCTTAGTATTGCGGGCCGCTGACGAAATTGGCGTTCGGGAATTGCTGGGCAGGCGCTTGGTTATACCCAGTCCAGAACGTATTTACGAGGATATTGACCAATCCCCAGAGCGAGACGATTATGAACAGGCCTAGAATGGCCCAGAATATCCTCATACCCGCCTCCTTCCTGTTCTCATCGCCTTCTTTGCCTTTGACGAAATACTGGAAGACGGTCCAGACGATATAGACGACGGCGAGAGCGACCAAGAGATAGATGACCACGTCTCCGATGCTCGCCAGCCTCACCGCCAGCGAATTGGCGTCATAAACGGGAGCGAGCTGGCTGCCGCCATAGCCGCCTGGCCCGTAGCCAGCACCGCCGCCGAATGACGAACCGAATGACGAACCTCCTCCGAAATTTGGAAAAAATGGGAAAGACATGTCCGTTTATATCATCTTGGGAAAAGCCCCTGGACGCCTGACCAGGATGCAGGGCTGTTGCTGCCAAGATTGAATGTCGCTGTCATGATGTTCACTATCCCCCATACGGACAGTATGACGAAGAAGCCGATGACGCTCCACATGACATATTGGGCGGCTTCGGACCGCTTTGTGTCCGGCTTGAGGATGAAATATTTTATGACGTACCAGACGAAGACGACTACGGCCAGGCCCATCAACAGCTCGAGGATCATATTGAGATACCCGGCTACTAGCCCGATCACGTCTTGCAAGGTCTGCTGTCCCATGGATCTATTATATCATGACGATCAATTGCCCTGCAGGGCGTTATTGGCGCTCTGGATGACGTTCTGGTTCACCGTATGCGTCGCCGATAGGGTGTTTATGGTTATCTGGACGATGACGCGCGCGCCGATGACGATGGCAACGCCCACCACTATCCACAGAAGGTATGAGTGCAGGCTTTTTATCTTCTCGGAATTGCCCTGCGCCGCAGCGGTGATGTACTGGAAGCCGACCCATATGAGCATGAGGACGGCGATCAGGATAGCTATGTAGCTGAATATCTCGACGAAAGTCTCGATCAGACCGCCGATGGAATTGACTTGCAGCGGATTGACGAGCGTGAAGGTGGGTTGACTGGTTGCCTTGGGATTGACAGTGCCACCGGCAGCAGATCCTGGATTTCCGGACACTGTGCCGCCTACACCTGAACCAGGAGTTCCAGAGACCGTTCCTCCGGCCCCTGAACCAGGAGTTCCTGAGACTGTTCCGCCAGCACCTTGCTGAGCCAGGACGAAATTCAGAGGCGCAGAAATAAGGAGCAGAGCCACAGCTATAGCCAATAGCTTCGGCAGATTTGATTTTGACGATGTCATGGATTTATTCATGGTGTCGGTTTGCCCAAGAGGGACGTGAACCCGGAATTCGCGCCGGTGAGCCAGGCCAGGACCTGGTAGACGACGAACCAGGCGGCAAGCATTATTATAAAGCCCACGAAGATCTTTTTGAATATGTCCTTGGCCTCGTCGCGCTTTCCAGGGTTGTCCCCATGCGTGATGTAAAGGAAGCCGGCGTAGCAGAAGCCGGCGATCGCCAGGAGCACGCCTGCGACCAGAGCGACGTCGATGAGGTGCTGAACCTGCATCATCGCGCCATTGAAATCGCATGCCACATACTGCCGGTGGTAAGTGGCCTGGAAGCTGTCCTTGTAAGCGGTGACCCAGCTCTGACCCGGAGGCAGGGTCGGCCCGTCGCATACGGTCAGCCTGAAACCGGAGCTGCTCACATCGACAGGAGGAAGCTGGCTTGATAATGTCTGGGTGTTATTCATTGCTGCGCTTGTTGCAAGATGACATTGTACTGGTCGCTGGCGTCCCTCACAGCCTGATCCGGCTGCTTCTGGCCGCTCACGATAGAGCCTATCATCGAGCTGAATACCTGCGAAGACGCGGCTGGTCCGGCATCGAGCCATGTCCGGCTTATGAGCGCCTCCTGATCGAATATCGTCATGTAAGGATCCGATGAGCCCTGGGCGATGAGGCTGGTCTGGACCGGCGGGATGTACATGGTCTTCGAAAGCTGGGCTATGTGCTGCGGAGAAGTCAGGATGGAGATGATCTGGAAAGCCTCGTTCTGCTTAGCCGAGGTGTGCACCAGCGAGAACCCATACATCCTGCCGTAAGCGGCCTTCTGGCCGCCCGAACGGAGCTGTGGAAGAGCCGCTACGTCGAAGTTCAGGTTCGGATTCTTGGCGCGTAGGTCGGCTATCTCCGAAGCGAAGCCGAAATATGTGGCCAAAGCGCCGGCCAGGAATTGGGACTTGTCGTTCGGCAGGCTGGCATTCCAGGAATAGGCCGTGCTCGCCGGATCGGCGAATTGCGCGAAGTACTGCAATCCGGGTATGGAAAGATGCTGGGGATCGGAACCCAATGCGCTCACAGGAGCGCCGCCCTGCCCCGGCGCGGTTATCGGGTTGCCGAGCTGCATGAGAAGGGACCCTAGGACCTCCCTGGCGTTGGTCATGTTCGAGAATGAGCCCATGGCGATAGCAGACTGCCTGATGTTCGCATTCTGGTCCTTGACCGTGAGCTTCTGGACAAGGCCGGGATTGAGATCGGTGCCTGTGAATTCATCCCAATAGCGCGGATATGTGGCCAGACCAGCGGCATTGAACATATCGCGGTTCCAATACATGACCAGAGGATCGAGCGTGAACGGGACCGCCAGGATGCCATCGGCCGTAAGATATGTCTGGGCTTCCTGTACATAGGTGTCCATGAATGTCCGCTGAGGCAGGGCGCTGTACGGGACCGGCGTGATCTTGTTCTCTTCCGGAAGGATCATGTCGGCTGGTATGAGGATCGCGTCCGGACCCTGTCCCGTGGCCAATGCATTGACGAAATCGTTGGCGAAGGACGATGGATCCTTCTCGACGTAGGAGATCGAGAGCTGGTTTGTGCTGGCGCTGTTTATGTCCGACACGTATTGGTCGAAGGTGCTGGCCGGGAATGTGCCCCAAATGGTTATCGGCGGCAGAGATGTGGAAGGCCCGCTGCCTTTGTACAGAGCGAATGCCGCCACGCCTACGATGATGCAGACGACGAAGATGGCTAAGGTTATTATCTGGAATTTGGTCATGGGATCTTTCGGGATATTCGGGTATTTGGGATAATGGAGCGCATCATCGGATGAACACGAGCCCGTAATGGTGCTCGCCGGCGCCGAACGACTGATCGAGTTTGAAGCCGTTCTTCTCGAAAAGCGTCCTGGTTTGCGCCTCCGGGAATATCTTCTTCGGCGAGAGCGGCGTCACTCCGCTCCAATCTACCACGAGAACCTTGCCGCCCGGCTTGAGGATGCGCTTTATCTCGAGGGCGAGATCGTCGGGTTTGGCTACCTGAAAAAGGACGTTCGAAAGGACGACGCGGTCCAATAGCGCCTCTTTGAGCTTCGTGCCGCCGATCTTTTCGGCATTGCCCCAGATGACTTCGATGTTGTGCAGGCCTTGCTCCAAGCCGGCTTTGCGGACGCGTTCCAGCAGGTCTTTCTGGACATCGATGGCATAGACGCGGCCGCTGGAACCGACGCGCTTGGCCGCTTCGATCGAATAGAAGCCTGAACCGGCGCCGAGGTCCCCAACTTTCATGCCTTCAGATAGGACCAGCTTGGCTAGGTTCGACGCTGGATCGGAAAACATGCAGGTATTATAACGCCGAGCGAGGACTTGTGGAAGCTAGCTTACACACAGTCCGAGCGAAGGCGTTACATGGAGCGGAGCGGAATATAACGCCGAGTTTTATAACGCCGAGTTTTCAAGCCGTGCGGCCCGCGATGACTGGTCTCTATTCGTCGATTCATCGAAACGTCGATCTGGTCCCTCGTGTGTTGTAATTTTTCTGCGGGACGGCTCAACCAAGCCGTTGATTTTGTCATGCAAATGGATTTCCGTGAATGAAAAAGGGTAATATGTACACACATATAGCGGTTTTCCCCAGAATGTTGGAAAAGTATGGGAAATGAACCTGGGACAAGAATAGGGGGAAGAAGAATAGTGGAAATTATTTCTGTTAATAACTCTAGTAACTCCCAATTCAGGTGCCTCGTCAGGAATCATATGCGCCTACCTGCCCTATGCCAATGGTTCATATTCGAAGACCGCCAGGCTGTAGAACGCACAGCAGCCACAATCGAAGAGCTCCAGATCAAAGAATTCCGGATCCTATTTTCCTGGGCCGACTGGGATCGGCCAGGGGGCCAGGAATGGTTCGATTTCTTCGTAGACCGGATCGGAGAAGCCGGTCCGAAACTGATCCCTGCGCTATTCTATACGCCTCCGGAGCAGGCCATAGGCGGCAAGACTTCTCATCCGCCAAAAGACATCCTCTCCTATGCCCGCTTCGCTGGCCAGATGATCGAAAGATACGGAAGCCGCTTCGACTGGGTCCAGATATGGAACGAGCCGAATTGGCAGCCTTACTGGGATTGGGATATCGATCCTGACGGTTCGATCTTCTGCCAGATGGCCATTCCGGCCATCGACATCGTGCATGCCGCCGGCAAAAAAGCCGTCCTCGGTGGGCTCACTCCATATGATCCTGCTTGGCTGACGATGGCAGCGCGATGCTCGACAGTCCGCGGAAAATCTGAGGAGAAAGGGCACGGATCGCTGCCGAACGGATCGCTGCCGAACGGATCGCTGCCGAACGGATCGCTGTCGAACGGATTGCTGCACAAGCCGGATGCCGTCGGCCTCCACCATTCCCCGAGCTGGACGAACCAGCGGCGCAAATGGTACGGCTGGGCTTCCGAGATCATGACCGCCAGAGCGCATCTCGACGGCTTGGAAAAAGCCGGCTTGGCCAAGAGCGGGATCGAGATCTGGATAGCCGAGGCCGGATATGCCACGGTCGATGACGGAGCGATCCTAGACGATGCTCGCCGCAGAGGCGAGCGCGAGCAGACCAAGTTCTTCGACTACACGCGCCGACAGGCCGGCGCGGATAAGATCATCTGGTACTCGGCGATCGACCAACCCCCGGAGAACATGACAGACGACGAGCTGAACATGAATGGCGGCCGACAGGAAGCGGCCTATCATTTCGGCCTGGAAACGCTCGATGGCCGGCGCAAGCCACTTTTCTATCATTGGAAGGATCTGGCCGCGGAACCGTCTTCAAGTTCGGACCGCTTGTAGCGCACGAGACAAGCCGCACCTTACCAAAACGATCAAAAAGAGAAAGATGAGCGAAAATATGGAGAACCTCGGCTATGTGATCTGGGAAAAGATCCCGGAAAGCTGTATGAACGAGCTCGGATCGGCCGACCTGGCCGGATATCGAGAGTCGACGATGCAGACTATAGACGACCTCAAAGCCAGGCGCGTGAGACGCATCAGGCTAGGAGTGTCGTGGGCAGAATGGTCTTCGCCCGGAGGAAAGGCCTGCATCCAATGGTATCTGAAGAGATATGCCCAAGACGGCTTCGATATATTGCCGTGCCTGTGCTTCACGCCCGCTGACTTGTCCATGAATGGAAAGTGCACAGGCCCGCCGAAAGACACGGTGATGTACGCGATGTTCGTATACGACGTCGCTCAGTACTGCAAGATGTCTGGCATCAGGATCGAATTCATCGAGCACTGGAATGAATGGGCCATGGGAACTGATTATGACCAGTCATGCGATCCCGAGCATTCGATATTGGCCAGGATGCTCACCGGAGGGTGCGTCATGGCCAGGCGGCTCGGCCTCAAGAACCTGCTCGGGGGCATGGCAGGCGTAGACAAGACGAACCTGGCCCTCATGAGCAACCTAGTCAGCAAGGGAGCGGCAGGCTACTTCGATTCCATCGGCTTCCATTCCCTGCGCGGGACATGGAGCGACCAGGATTTTCCAGGCAGCCTATTCGACCAGGCGAGATCCGTCGCGCACACAGTCAGGAACACCCGAGTCTGGCTGACCGAGCTGAGCTTCCCGACCACAGGCTTGCATGCGCCTGGCTCGATCGCTGAACATAGATTGGAAGAGATCCAGGTCGCCATCTACGCAGACGCTCTCGCGCATGTCTTGAACGGCTTTCCAGAGCGCATATACTGGTTCGCTCTCAGAGACCGGCGCGGCCCTACATTGCGCTCTATCCATACAGGCTGGCAGGATCCCCTGCAGTTCCATTTCGGCGACAGCCATGAAGACGGTTCGCCGAAGCTCCTCGGCCGATTGCTGATCGAGGGCGGCCAGGAAGCCGTCGCTGAATATGCCAAGAAGAACCTGGACGTGCCGGCATTGTTGCGGGAAGCTAGCCTTCGCCGCCTTCCTCCGAGGGATTTCGAGAGAGAGTCTGCCAAGCCTCCGATCTGATCCCGAGCCTGCCAAGGCGCCGGTAGCATCGCGCCACGGCACTTCATAGCCGCGCCCCTCACGGATGCGCGGCTTTTTTGATCCGTCTCTGAACGCTACGAGAGATTATATGCAGATGAGCGAAGCGAGAGAATCCCCTTCTCGGAGCTTCATGACCCGGACGCCCTGGGTCGAGCGGCCGAGAGTCGGTATCTCTTTGAGATCGACGCGGATGACCTGGGACTTCTTGGACATGGCCACGATCTCCTCTACTTCATCGGTGACGACGCGGGCTGCCATGACAGGGCCTGTCTTCGAGGTCACATTCATCGTGAGGATCCCTGAGCCGCCGCGGTTCTGCGTCTTGTATTCTGAAAGGTCGGTCTGCTTGCCGAAGCCGTTGGCGCCCATCACGAAGAGGCGAGGATTCTTGGCTTCCTTGGTGACTATGTCTGCTGAGATGACGGCATCGCCTTTGCCGAGCTTGATGGCTCTCACTCCGGCAGCGTTGCGGCCCATCTCGCGGATGTCTGACCCTTTGAAGCGGATCGACTGGCCCTCGCGCGTGGCGATGAGGATCTCATCGAACTTGCTCACGAACGAAGCCGATATGAGCTCGTCGCCTTCTCCTAGGCTGATGGCTATGAGGCCTGAGCGGCGGACGTCCTTGAAATGCGCAGCCGAGGTCTTCTTGCCGGTGCCATCCTTGGTCACCATCATGAGCGACAATCCCTCGGCCTCCTTCTTGGTCTTCGGCATGGGCAAGATGGACGTCACGCGCTCGCCGTCTGACAGCGAGAGGAAGTTCATGATGGACTTGCCGCGAGTGGCCCGCTTGCCTTCGGGTATGTCGTACATCTTGATCTGATAGGCTTTGCCCTTGTCCGTGAAGAACAAGAGGTCGTTGTGGGTCGTGGCGAATACGAGATGCGTTATGAAATCCTCTTCCTTGGTGTCGAGATCGACGACCCCTACGCCGCCGCGCTTCTGCTTGCGGTATTCGGACGGGTCGGTGCGCTTGATATAGCCGCCCTTGGTGAGGACCAGGACGGACTCCTCGTCGGCGATGAGGTCTTCCGGGTTGAAATCCTTGACACCGTGCTTGATGATCTTGGTGCGCCTGTCGTCGCCGTACTTGGCCTTTATGTCTGCGAGCTCTTTCTTTATGATATCGCGGACTTTCTTCTCCGATCCGAGGATCCCTTTGAGCTCTTCGATGAGCGCTTGGACTTCCTTGAGCTCGTCCAGGACTTTCTTGCGCTCGAGGCCGGCCAGCTTCTGCAGCCTCATGTCCAGGATGGCCTGGGCCTGGATGTCAGTGAATTTGAACTTCTTCATGAGCCCGGCCTTGGCCTCGGCGACGTCCTTCGAGGCGCGGATGAGCGTGATGATCTCATCTATATGGTCGAGGGCCTTTTTGAGGCCGAGAAGGATATGCTCGCGGGCTTCGGCCGCATTCAGGTCGAACTGCGTGCGGCGGCGGATGACGATGATGCGGTGCTTCACGAACTCTTCAAGGATGGACTTCAAAGACAGCGTATGCGGGACGCCGTCCACGAGCGCCACCATGTTCACATGGAAAGCGTCCTCGAGCTGGGTATGCTTGTAGAGCTGATTGAGGATCTTCTCCGGGTATGAGCCCTGCTTGAGGTCGATGACGATGCGGATGTCGTCCTTGGACTCGTCGCGGAGGGCTTTGATGCCCTCGACCGTCTTCTCGCGCACGAGGTCGGCGATCTTCATGATCAGCTCGGACTTGTTCACGCGATACGGGATCGAAGTGATGACGATCTGGTATGCGCCTTTCTTGTCTTCAATGATCTCCGCTTCGCCACGGACTACGATGGGGCCGCGGCCTGTCGTATAGGCATGACGGATATCCTTCTCTCCATATATGACCGCGCCCGTCGGGAAATCAGGGCCTTTTATGTGCTGAAGGAGGTCCTCGGTAGTGGCTTCGCGATCGTCGATGAGATGCACGGCCGCATCGACTACCTCGTTGAGATTGTGCGGCGCGATGTTGGTGGCCATGCCTACGGCGATGCCGAGCGTGCCGTTGAGGAGCATGTTCGGGACTGCCGTCGGAAGGACGACCGGCTCCTTGCGCGTGCCGTCGTAGTTGGGCCGAAAATCCACCGTGTCCTTGTCTATATCGCGCAGGAGCTCTGCCGCCAGTCGCGACATGCGAGCCTCTGTGTAACGCATAGCGGCAGCCGGATCGCCATCGATATTCCCGAAGTTGCCCTGGCCCTGGACGAGCTGGTAGCGCATCCTGAAAGGCTGGGCCATGCCGACCAGCGTGTCATAGACGGCGACATCGCCGTGAGGGTGGTAATTGCCGAGGACGTCGCCGACGACGACTGCCGACTTGCGGAACTTGGAGGAGGCGGTCAGGCCTTTCTCATGCATGGCGTAAAGGATGCGGCGATGCACAGGCTTCAAGCCGTCGCGGACATCCGGAAGCGCGCGGGCGGTGATGACCGACATGGCGTAGTCGAGGTATGACTCGCGCATCTCGGTCGTGATGGAGCGCGCGATAACGCCGGACACGGCCGGCTTGGATCCTGAATCGGTTTCGCGGCCATTCTCGGCCGCGTTTTTGTCATTCTTCTTGGCCATTTGTTAGTCTGATTATAGCAGAAAACAGCGCTCGATTGTACTTGACATATGTCAGTAAAAGTAGAACAATTATCTTCGGACGACCAACAAAACCATAAAAAATGAGGATTGCAATGAACCTGATCGCCTATCTGCAAGAGATCAACCAGTCTATCAGCCAGCGTGCCGATGAATCAGTCGCAAAGTTTGCGAACAATATAACGGCTCTCTCTGTGATAATGCTAACAGCATGCATTGTTATCATAGCGTCCGTGGCGAATGCCCTGGTCTTCTTGAATATACTTCAGGCATCGAGCCTATTGGCGTGGATCGCCTGCAGCATCACGGTCTTATTTGCACCAATTGTGATCACCTGGTCTGTGCACATCGTAAGACATGCTAGCTGGTACTGGTACGACAGGATCAATGAGAAGTTGGATGATTGGTTGTGAACCTGCCCCAACCCTTCCTCGACCTGGCCGAGCCCGCAGCCCTTTGTTGCGGGATTTTTTATTTACGAAAACGCATTCGCATGACATGATCAACGGCTTAGTTGAGCGGCTGTCTGGAAAAATTACACCACACGAGGGACCAGATCGACGTTTCGATCAATGAGATTCGGGAACGCCGGCGGCGCTCCTGGCCAAGTCTATCAATGCTTGAACGGAGATCTCAGCATCGCGCAAGATCTTCCTCAATGTGCCCTTCGCCACCGGATTATGCGTCGGAATCGTGACAGGCGTCTTATATGGATGCCGCATCCTGATATGGCTTCCCTTTTGGCGGACGACTTCATAGCCGAGCTTCTCGAGCGCACGAATGACTTTGCCATGCGGTCAGACTGGAAGCTTCGGCATATTCAGATCCTAACGGTATAAAGCCTGATATCTGCCGGCGAATAGTTTTTCGCACGTTCAAGATTATCTTTCTCCTCAAGGCAAAGACTAATGACATCCCTGATCTTCTTCAATGCCTGATCGATCGATCTTCCTTGAGAATAGCAACCGCTGAAAACTGGGCACTCTGCGATATATACGCCATCCTCATCTTTTTCAAGGAGAACGGGAAATGATTTGTCTTTTAAAAGCGTCTTTCTCATGAATGTAATACGAATATCATTTCTTCCCCGGCGCGATCTCGATCGTCGAGAAGGTGACCTTGCGCGGACCGAAGAAGATGTCGCGTATGTCGCCGAAGAATGAGCCGACTGCGGCGACCATCGACTGGCTCGGGGTGCCGGCGCGATCGACCGCCGCCAGGATCGCGTTCTTCTGTGCGCCAGCTCCGGCTCCTAAGGGCGTGAACGAGCCCAGCCAAAAAGCGAAGATGACCGCGGTCACGCCGAAAGACGTCCAGAAAGCATAGCGCTTGCGGATATGTTCCGGTTTCGCACGGAGGTTTTCAAGATAGGTTTGGAAGCTCATTGATCAATTTCCATCCATGCCTGAATTGTACTACTCCTTTTCTAGGACTACAACGTCCGCTTCCTTGCCTTCCAGGTCCTTCTTCTTGAGGGTCAGCTTGGCTTCGGGCTTCGGATTATCCCCCGCCTCTTTCAGGAACTGCTTGAGCGCGTCCTTGCCGCCCATGTCGCCGTAATGGACCGGTATGATGATCTTCGGGCCTATCGAGACCGCCAGCTTGTAGGCTTGGGCCGGTGAAAGCACGCCTTCGCCGCCTATGGGCACGAACAATATGTCCACGCCGTCGATGCCCTCATCGGCTTCCTTCGACAGCTCGGGCGTATCTATCGCGCCAAGGAAGCAGATATTCATCCCTTCGAGCCCGACCGTATATATAGTATTGATCCGCTTCTCGCCGTCATAGCCGGATCCGGAAGCCAGGCCTTTGATGAAGACTCCCTTGACCTCGTACTCTCCTGGTCCGCTGATGACGAAAGGCTTCTTTTCGCCGAATGACATCTGGTCGATGCCATTCATGTCCGGATGATTGATCGAAGAGAGGACGATGTCGGCGCCGAACTTCGTGGTCTTGAGCTTGGAGTCCTTGGAGATCGGATTGAACGCCAGGATGGTGTCGCCGAATTGGACTTTCACGAATTCGCCGCCGAGATAATTGATGATCATGGCCGTGATTCTATCAGATATGGCGACATTCTTCAGCTTGACTTTGTTATGCTGTCGTGCTATGATATTAGAAACACGCGGTGCAAAGAAAGGCACTATGAGAAGATCGAAAATACTGGTGGTCGACGACATTGGAGCCGTGAGGCAACTAGTCGTCATCACGTTAGCCGGTCTGGACCACGCCGAAGATCCCGAGATAGTCGAGTGCGCGGATGCATTTGACGCGATCGACCGGATCGAGTCTGGCGAGCGCTTCGACCTCGTCGTGACCGATTTCCGGATCCCGCGAGGCCGCGAAGGCAAGCTCGTAGCTGAGACGGCCAAAAGGCGAGATCCTGGGATTCCGGTCATCTGTATGTCTGGAGACATGACAGATCAAGATCAGGCAGAGACGCCAGCAGACGTCTTCCTGGTCAAGCCCTTCAAGCTCAAGGATCTGCTTGGAGCGGCAGAGCGCCTGCTGGGAAAGGTCCGGCACGAATGATCCAGACAAGCCCACAGGATCACACACCCACCTTCGCGGTTCGCCGCGCCGGTGGGTTGTTTTTATGCCCACTCCGCAGATCAGCCTTTCATGGACAAAATGGCAATAATGCAGTAATATGCCGTGGTTCGCTCTTAGAAACCGCGCGTAATCCCGCAATCGTCAGCAGAGGCGAGGCCTCTGTATTATCAATATAAAAAGCGGATCGCGCCTTAACAAATGTTCAAGAAGCTTAAAGACACGATAACTGGGCACAAGGACGCCGATACCGAGACAGGAACGGCGACAGCGCCCGAAACGGTCGAGACCGATGCCAAAACAGAGACGAAGGCAGAGGCGAAGACCGAAGCCAAGAAGACCGCCAAGAACGACAATAGCGACATAACCGATGCTCAGATGCAGACGGAGATGGGCAAGCTCGTCTCCGGCATGAAGAATCCGCCGATCATCGGCGATCTGGTCGAAGGACCGGTCATCGCCGTCGAGAAATCGGCAGTCTTCGTCGACTTGGCTCCATTCGGGACAGGCATCATATACGGCCGCGAATTCATCGTGGCCCGCGACGTCATAAAGAAGATCAACGTCGGCGACGTCATCGCCGCCAAGATCGTCGACAACGCCCACAAGGAAGGCTATTACGAGCTCTCCCTCAAGGAAGCCCGCCAGGCCCTCATCTGGAACGAGGCTGAATCTGCCATCAGAGAGAAGAAGGTCCTCGACCTTCCGGTCAAGGAAGCCAACAAGGGCGGCCTCCTCATCGAATGGCAAGGCATCACCGGATTCTTGCCTGCTTCCCAGCTCAAGGCCGAGCACTACCCCCGCATCACCGACGGCGACAAGGACAAGATCCTTGATGAGCTCAAGAAGCTCGTCGGCACTCGCCTGCAAGTCTCGATAATCACCGCCGACCCGAAGGAAGGCAAGCTCATCTTCTCCGAGAAGGGATCTGAATCGACTGAGAAAGAGAAGATCGTCAGCAAGTACGAGATCGGAGACGAAGTCGAAGGCACCGTCACCGGCGTAGTCGACTTCGGCGTCTTCATCAAGCTCGAGGAAGGCCTAGAAGGCCTCGTCCACATATCAGAGATCGACTGGGGCCTCGTCGACAATCCACGCAACTTCGTGAAGACCGGCCAGCGCATCAAAGCCAAGATCATAGAGATCAAGGATGGCAAGATCTCCCTATCGCTCAAGCAGCTGCGTCCGAATCCGTGGATCGAAGCGGCCAAGAAGTACAAGAAGGACATGTCCGTCACCGGCGTCATCATCAAGTTCAACAAGCATGGCGCGCTCGCTTCCATCGAGGAAGGCGTGGCTGGCTTGGTCCACGTCTCAGAATTCGGCTCGGAAGAGAAGCTCCGCAAGGCCCTCGAGCTCGGCAAGACCTATCCGTTCAAAATCACCCTCTTCGATCCAAAAGATCAGAAGATGGCGCTCTCATTCGGCGGCGAGATGAAGGCATAAAATCGCCGATCCGATATAATTAAAACAGGCCCACCATCAAGGCAGGGCTGTTTTAATTACGGAGGCAAAGATAGCTAGCTGCTATAGTTCCGGACGTTCCTATGACTTGTCCTCCGCTGATTTTTTGAGCCGTATATTGGCTTGGGCAAATGCATGACCCGAGCGAATTAGTTGATGCATTTCCCCACGTCTTAGTTCCGCCATCCTGATAGCATCCTCCTCCCACCGTTCCGTGCGCTGAGATGACGACGTTCCCTGTCGTCGGCGAGACCGTGATGTTGTCGGTGCTTCCAGACTTTATGCTCGTGACACCGCTCGTGCTGCTGCCAGAGCCGCCGGTCGAAGGCTGCCAGGTCGCGTTGCCATCTCCATTAACATCCGTGAGGACGTAGCCTTTGCCGAGCGTCTGGGCCGAGCCTTTGACATGCAATGTATTCGTCCAGAAGTCCTGGGCGACAGCCGTACCGAATACGTCGAGGAGGGTGCCGGCGTCCATTCCACTGGAAGCGCCGATGCCTATGCCTCCAGGACCGACTTTGTATTGCGCTACAGGACCGACATTTATCGGCGCGTCGCAGCCCGGATCGCCCGAGATGCAGGTCGGGGGAGGATTCAAAGGCGCCGTCCAATTTGCCAGAGCCGAGAGGGCGAACGCTCCGAGGAGGATGCCGGTGAGAGCCGCTACCCTGTTGACTAGAGATCTGTTCTTCATGATTTGCTTATATGATTATCTAATAAGGAGCTGATAATTGTTTGGTTATCGCTGCTTTTTGGCTGGAAGTCAGAGGATTTGCTTTAGCCTTGTCGAGCTGGGCCGTGATGTTTTTCACAGTCTGAGGCTGGACAGCGGCTACGGGCGCATTGGATAGCTGTTCCGTGATCTGTTCTGCCATGCTCTTGACCGGTGCCGGCGCTGACGCTTGCGGCGCGTTCGAGGTGCTCCATATCACCGCCCCCAGCCACAAAAGGAGCACGATCGTGCCCATGATGATGGTCAGGACCAAAAGCCGCGAAACATGCTCGTGCGGCTTCGGCAGTGCCAAGAAATTGTTTTCTGCTGGCGCCATCGTGAGAGCTTGCGCTCTTTCCTGTAATTATATCAGCCCGCAGACTGCTCCGGGCCGTTCTTGTGGATAAGTCAGGCCGCGTTGTATAAGCTCATGGCTTTTTCTCTGCCCTCCTTGATCAGCATCTCTGCTGCTTCTGCGGCCGACTTAGAGACCTTTTTCAAGGCTTTCAGCTCTTCGTCCTTGAATCGGCCGAGGATGAACTTCTCTATCTTGTCGTCGCCGTGCGGCGTCTTCGCTTCGCCCTTAGCGTTCGCCGGAGCGGTGCCGATGCGGATGCGCGCGAAGGCCTCGGTCTTCACTGCCTTGATGACGGATTCCAGGCCGTTATGCCCGCCTGAGCTGCGGTTGAAGGAGATCTTCATGCGGCCGAGAGGCAGATTGAAGTCGTCATAGATGACGACGAGCCCTTCTGCGGCCTTCTTGCTCTTCACTAGAGGCGCGACGGCTTTCCCTGAATTGTTCATGAATGTCTCGGGTGCGATCAGAGCGACTTTCTCCTTTCCGATCTTGGCCTCGGCGACGAGCGCGTTCAACTTCTTGTCGAACTCGAACTCGCCTTTCGAGAATTCCTTCCGGATCGCGTCGAGGATGATGCGTCCGGCATTGTGGCGCGTGCTCTCGTATCCTTCGCCGGGATTCCCCAGCCCTACTATGATGTATCTCATGCCGCGATATTATCACAAAAACTTGTGCTGTTCGATATTAGAGAGTAAAATAGCCGCATTATGGAGGCCGGCGCACCCATCCAAGAAGGATCCGAAAAGGATAACAAGCCCGGTTTCTGGCGAACAGTCCGAGAATGGGTCCAGGTCATCATCATCGCCCTCATCATCTCGCTGCCGATACGATTCTTCGTGGCCGAGCCGTTCATCGTGAACGGCGCATCCATGGATCCGACATTCTCTACCGGGCAATTCCTGATAGTCGACCGGCTGACATATCGTTTCGAGCCGCCCAAGCGCGATGACGTCATCGTCTTCGAATTCCCCGACAATCCCAGCATCTATTACATAAAGAGGATCATCGGCCTGCCTGGCGAGACCGTCGACATACACAATGGCATAGTCACGATAACGACCGCTTCCACATCGCCGGAAGGAGCCACGAAGATCATCCTTTCCGAGCCCTACGTATCGCCTACGCACGCTTCGCACGACGACTACCATATCACCCTCAGTCCCACGCAATATTTCGTCATGGGAGACAACCGAGCCCAGAGCTCCGATTCGCGGGCTTGGGGACCGCTTCCGGCAGACCTCATCGTCGGCAGGCCTGTGGTCCGTCTCTTCCCTCTCGACAAGATATCGATCCTGCCGGGCGCTTATACACAACCAAATAAATAAACCATGGCCAATCAACCGAAGTTCATCCCCTTCGAGCACCTGGACAAGATAGGCGAGATCGCCGTGTATTACGGATTCGCGCCCATGAAGAGCCCGGCCATCTCCAAAGCAGACCTCGATGCCGCCAAGGGCCTCCTCGACGGAGACTACATAGATGACGAGACGGAGAGCCACGGCCGCTTGCCGCTCCATGCCGAGGAGAAGATATCCATCATCCGCGCCTATCATAGCGAGAACATGCACGCTCTGCCGCAGCCGGTGATGCTCTACTACAAAGATCCCTGCCGCAACTCCAAGCGCAGCCACTATCATCGCTATGCCGACCTCGAGATCCTGGGCGCCTCGGGACCGATCGCCGAAGCGGCGCTCATCCAGACCGGCCGGGCCATGCTCGCCGCCGAGGGCTATGAGAACACTATGGTCGAGATCAACTCGATCGGCGACCACGATTCGATCGTCCGCTTCGTCAAGGAGCTGACAGCCTACTACCGCAAGAACATAAACGACATGACGCCGGAATGCCGCCAGCTCTTCAAGACGGATCCATTCGAGCTCCTGTCAAGCCACGACGATTCATGCCGTGAGCTCAACGCCGGCGCGCCGCGGGCCATGGACTTCCTGTCCGAGACCAGCCGCCGCCATCTCGAGGAGATCTTGGAGTACCTGGAGACACTCGAGATCCCCTACCGGATCAACAACGGCCTGATCGGCAACCGCAAGTACTGCACCGAGACAGTCTTCTCCATAGTCAACGCCGATGACAGCCAGAAGGGCTCCCAACACATCCTCGCCGTAGGAGCCAGGTACAACGGGCTTTCCAAGCGCCTGAACATGAAGCGCGACATCCAGGGCGTCGGCCTCTCGCTCCTCATCAAGGAGAACAAGTCCGGCTTGCGCAAGCCGCTCACCAAGCTCAAGCGTCCGATCGCCTCCTTCATACAGCTCGGCCTCGAGTCGAAGCTGCTCTCCCTCCAGGTCATAGAGGCTTTGCGGCAGGTCAAGATACCCCTCTATGTCTCGCTGGCCAAGGATCGCCTCGGAGCACAGGTATCGAGCATAGAGAAATACCACACCCCGTATATCATAGTCATGGGCAAGAAAGAGGCCGTCGACCGCACCGTCATCGTCCGCCGAACAGACACGCATTCTCAGGACATCGTCCCTCTCTCCGATCTGCCCAAGTACATGAAGAAGATCGAGGACCAGTATTTCAAGAAATGATCATCTGGATGCGGCGGTCCGCATTTGCTCATTATCTCCTCATATGTTAAAGTGAGCGCTCTATGGCAATAAACGTAGAAATAACCAGGAATCCCGGGGAGAACGCTATGAGCATCGTCCGCCGGTTCAGCAGGAAGGTCCAGGGCTCGGGCATCATCCCGCGCGTCCGCAGCCTGCGCTCCTCGACTCGCGTCCAATCTCATTACAAGGTCAAGCAGCGCGCTCTGACCCTCATCCGCCGCCGCGAGCACATGGCTGAGCTC
Organism: Patescibacteria group bacterium; assembly: GCA_018970245.1. Lineage (GTDB taxonomy): Bacteria > Patescibacteriota > Minisyncoccia > Phycocordibacterales > PALSA-1337 > C7867-002. The sequence goes on along the minus strand of JAGWWT010000001.1, from coordinate 20,827 downwards.
ATCAAGCTCGGCAAAGCCCCGGTCAAGCCGGAACGCGGGCCTAGGAGATAAATAACAGATGGCTGCAAGCAGATTCGCGCTCATCAACGAGACCAAGGCCACGCTCCCACGCGTGGCTTTTCGCGCCATCAAGGAGGCCATCCTCGGCAAGGCCTACCGCCTGAACACCATTGTCGCCGCACCCGCCAGGATGAAGGCCTTGAACACCATATACCGCGACAAGACCAAGCCGACGGACATATTGAGCTTCCCCTTGTCCGATGGAGAGGGCGAGATCTATCTCTGCCCGACCGAAGCCCGCAAAGAAGCCAAGAAGTTCGGCCGACCTTACGGGAATTTCATCGCCTTTCTCTTTATCCACGGATGCGTGCATTTGAAAGGATACGACCATGGCAGTAGAATGGAAAAGCTTGAGGAGCGGTATAGGAGGAGATTCAAGATCTAGCAATGTCTCGAAACATCATCACAGGCATCGACGTCGGCACCTATCATGTGAAGGTGGTCGTCGCCAGCATGCGCGAACGCTCTGAGCATGGCCTTCCGCGGGTCATAGCGGCAGGCATGGCCGAATCGCGAGGCCTCCGGCACGGGTACGTCACGAACATACGCGATGTCGCCGACAGCATCAGGCAGGCGGTCTCGATCGCCGAGGAGAAGGCTGGCATGAAGATAAAGAAGGCTTTCGTGGGCATCTCTGGCATCGGGCTTTCGGCCACCACTGTAAATTCTTTCGTCATGACTTCCAGGGCGGACGCGGAGATCACGGCGCTCGACCTTAAGAAGCTCGAAGAGCAGTGCGAGGCAGACATCCCCCATTCCCTTTCCGCCAATCGCCGCGTCATATACGAGATACCTCTCCAGTACAAGATAGACGGGATGCCGTCCCTGGGCTCGCCAGAGGGCATGAAAGGCAACAAGATAGAGCAGAAGATGCTCTTCATAACCTGCCTGGAACACCATGTGGCCGACCTCATAGCCGCGGTGAACGAGGCCGGCATCGAAGTCGAAGACGTCATGGCCGCTCCGATAGCCGCCGGATTCGTGACCCTCAGCAAATCGCAGAAGGTCGCCGGCTGCGTGCTGGCCAATATCGGCGCCGAGACCGTGTCTATCGCGGTCTTCGAGAACGGCATCCCGAGCTCGCTCGAGGTGTTCCCGATAGGCTCGACCGACATCACCAACGACATCGCGCTGGGTTTGAAGGTCCCGCTGGAAGAGGCCGAGCAGATCAAGATCGGCGCGATCACCGGGAGCTCCTATCCGCGCAAGAAGCTCGAGGAGATCGTCTCGGCCAGGCTTTCAGACATATTCGAGCTCATCGAAGCCCACCTCAAGAAGATCGGCCGGAACGGATTGCTGCCGGCGGGCATAGTCATAACCGGAGGCGGGGCTGGATTGAATTCTATAGAGGATATGGCCAAAGCCTCCCTCAAGCTGCCTTCGCGCATCGGTTCTCTGGCGATCCCGAACGGCAGCTCGACATTCAAGGACAGCACCTGGGCCGTAGGATACGGCCTGTGCATCTGGGGCGCCCATGCAGAAGAGGGCCCGGAGATCGACACTTCCAGCCAGGTCTTGCGCCAGCTCACGAAGAAAGCCGGCCGCTGGTTCAAGCAATTCCTTCCATAATATAGAGCTATGGTTCTGCCCGGACATCTAGCTGGAGGATACTTGGCGACGAGGGCCGTGCTCGCCATCTTCCATCCAGCCCTCACAGCTTCGCAATCGACGTGGATGCTCATCTTAGGGACCATATCCGGCGACCTGCCCGATATCGACGTAGCCATATTCTCCTTCACGCATCTCATAGGATCGAAGACCGCCAAGAAGCAGCACCGATCATATGTCACTCACACGCCTATATTCTGGCTGGCCGTATCGGCGGCAGCCGCGCTCATCGGCTTGGCGGCTTCTTCAGCGTTCATCCTGACTCTGAGCGCTGTCATCTTGGCCGGCTCATGGTCGCATCTGCTTTTCGACTCGATCGAGTACGGCGTGCGCTGGCTCTGGCCATTCTCGGATAGGAGCTACGCGCTCCGGTATCCGCCAGAGAGCGAGAGCGCGCACCGACGCGGCTCCATCGCCTATTATTGGGAATTCATCTCCAAGGCCTATTTCAAGAATCTCACTTCATACGCCGAGATCCTGGTGACGCTGGCGGCCATTTGGCTCTTGGTCAGCCGGTGAAAGACCGCTCAACCGACGGGCGTCTCCGTGAACTGACTTGCCTATTCCATCTTTTTGATTTGTATTTTTCGGCTAAGGCGATTCTGCTTGTATCCTAAAAGGCCTGTGGTAATATACGCATTACGAAGCCTTTCGATCGGCGTACGTACCCATTCATGCCCAACATCACACCAGATATAGAAGCATTCGCGCGCATAAAAGTCCTGGGAGTAGGCGGTTCCGGCGGCAATGCCGTCAACCACATGATCAGCTGCAAGGTGCGCGGAGTCGACTTCATCGTCGTCAATACCGATGCGCAGGACCTGCATCGCTCTCAGGCAAAGAAAAAGATCAATATCGGCAAGAATCTGACCCGCGGGCTCGGGACCGGCATGAATCCGGACCTCGGACGCCGCGCTGCCGAGGAGACAAAGGAAGAGATCCAGGAATCCGTGAAAGGCGCCGACATGGTTTTTGTCGCCGGCGGTTTGGGAGGCGGGACTTTCAGCGGCGCGAGCGCCACGGTGGCCCGCACCGCCAAGGAGCTCGGCTGCCTCACGGTCGCGGTCTGCACCAAGCCCTTCTATTTCGAAGGGCGCCAGCGCTCGAGGATCGCTGATGCCGCTCTCGAGGACCTTCGCAAAGAAGTCGACGCCATCATAGTCGTACCGAACGACCGCCTTCTCTCCGCCATAAATAAAGACACGACCGTCAAGAACGCCTTCGCCATGTGCGATGAGATACTCCGCCAGGCCGTCGAGGGCATCTCTGACCTCATCACGACCCCCGGGCTCATCAACATAGACTTCGCCGACATAAGGACGGTCATGGAGAACGCGGGCTCGGCGCTGATGGGCATCGGCATGGCCTCTGGCGAGAATCGCGCCATCGAAGCCGCCAAAGCCGCCATCAACTCGCCGCTCCTCGACGTCTCGATCGCCGGAGCCAAGGGCGTCCTCTTCTCGATCGCCGGCGGCGAAGACCTGACCATGTTCGAGATCCAGGATGCCGCCAAGGTCATCACCGAGTCGATCGATCCGGAAGCCAAGATCATCTTCGGCACGGTCCGCGACGACAAGCTCAAGAAGAACGAGATAAAGATCACCGTCATCGCCACAGGATTCCCCGAGTCGGCGCTCGCCCCTGTGAGGCAGCAGTCGCCGATCGCTGCGGCGATGGGCCGCGGCCAAGCGGAATCTTCCGTTTCAGATATCATGAAGAAAGCAGAGAAGCCGGAGCGCGAGCGCGGCAAGATCTTCAACCCCGCTCCAGCGGATATCAAGCCTCGCGAACCGGTCATGGCCGAGAAAGCCCCTGTTAAGAAAGACCTGAAGCCGGAGCCCGCCAAGGACGACGATGATGATTGGGGCGCCATTCCTGCATTCCTACGACGGAGCAGGCTCAAGTAAGGTAGTGAGGAGGGGTTGCCTATCCACTTGCGTATCCCTATGCAAATTCGTCGAGATTTTCGACGTTTTTGCATAGGGATGAGCGGGGCATGTGGCACGGGGGGGGTATGCGGCGCGAGTCGGTGCGCCTCGGTTGCTTTATAGCGTTTTGCTATAATAGCCCAATGGATTCTGAGCTCAAATTAGGACGATACCGCCACTACAAAGGTAAAGAATACAAGCTCATAGGCATAGCGAAGAACAGCGAGACATTGGAAGAATTCGCTGTCTATCAGGCGTTATACGGGGACCACGCGATTTGGATCCGACCAAAAGCGATGTTCTTCGAGCGGATCTCTTTGAACGGGACAGAGATGCCGCGATTCCAATACATCGGACAGTAAACGCTTCTAGCGCATCAGATTTTTTTTGATATAATGTCCCAACTATGATATACGACCTCGCGATAATCGGCGGCGGACCAGCAGGCGCCGCGGCGGCCGTCTATGCGGCCCGCAAACAGCTCCGGACCGTTTTTATCACCAAGGATTGGCTCGGACAGTCCAACGTGTCAGAAAAGATCGAGAACTGGATCGGCACAGTCGCGATCTCCGGCTTGGATCTGTCCAAGAGCCTTGAAGCCCACGCCAAAGCATACGGCAAGGACATCATCGACTTCAAAGATGGCGAGTACGCCGCGGGCCTGGAAAAGAGCGCCGGCGGATTCATGGTCAAGACGGATAAGGGCTCATATGAGGCCCGGACTATCCTCATCGCTTCCGGATCGAGCCGCCGCAAGCTGGACGTGCCGGGCGCGGACAGATTCGAGAACAAAGGCCTGACCTATTGCGCCACATGCGACGGGCCGCTATTCGCTGGCCAGGACGTCGTCGTGATCGGCGGAGGCAATGCCGGCTTCGAGGCGGCCGCCCAGCTCAAAGCATACTGCAAGAGCGTCACTCTCCTTTCGCGGAGCGGATACAAAGCCGACCCAGGAACGGTCGAAGCCGTGTCCAAGGCGCCGAATGTGAAGCTAGTTCAGTTCGCCGTCCCTAAAGAGGTCAAGGGCGACAGATTCGTGACATCCCTCGTGTATGCCGACCCGAAGACAGGCAGAGAAACAGAGATCCCCGTCACGGGCATCTTCATAGAGATCGGATCCATCCCGAACACGGATTTCGCGAAAGCAGCCATCAAACTCGACCAATTCAACCGCATCGTCGTCGACCCCAGGAATCAGCGCGCTATGATGCTGGACGGCGGACAAGGCATCTGGGCGGCAGGAGACGTCACAGACGGTCTTTTCCACCAGAACAACATCGCAGCCGGAGACGCCGTCAAAGCCGTCGAAGACATCTACCTGTGGCTTCACGCCAAATGAGACATAAATAGCCGATCCGGGTCATATCGCGATCATAGCGCTCGAATGAGCGCTCACTCCGCCCAAGGTCGAAGTGGCTTCGATAGCCGCTGATCCAGCGAAGCTGTTTTCAACCATGGCTGCGCAGAAGAATTCGGGCAGGTCTACTGAGCCATCTAGGAAATAATCCTTGGCTGCCATGAGCTCGGCAGTCTCAAGGCATGAATCCGCATAGAGCCCGGCCTGGATGCGCAGCTCGCGGCGGTAAACGGAGTCAGCGTAGGCAGCTGCAGCCGACATGGTCGCGAGCGAGAACGCCAAAGTCCCCGAGGCGAGGAGCACGACTGCGATCGTGGCCGTGAAGCCTTCATTCACGGGATGGGTCATATATCTGTTCCGAAAGACGCAGGTCATTGGCATGGATCCAATATGAGAACCCGATGAAGCTCGAGAGCAGGATCGACAGGAGAGCGCTATAGAGGATCGTCTCTATGAGCGTCATGCCGAGCGTAGCTCCTGGCTTTTCACCTGCTTTTAGATGAGATCTCATATATGTATGGCGCGCCGCGAGCCAGTATGTAAAGCTTGTCCCCATCGCAAGCCATGGTCTGAGGAGCGACCGGCAGAGCCATGCTTGATGACGGGATCGGTTCAAGATCCCGGCTGAACGCCTGCAGTTCCTGATCGGGCTGCCTCGTGGCCAAGAATATGCGCGACCTGTCCATGATCATGGCGTAGACGCCGCCAGGGATGTTCACTGATCTGGGCAAGGAAGGAAGAGCTGGCGAGGCTGTGGCCCAGATGAACGCTTCGTGGTCCCCTGCCACATCGTATCCGCCAGAAGTCCGGCCGAATGACAGCGAGCCCTCGAAGACAGATAGCGCCTTCCCTTCCTGCCTCTGCCAGCCCGAAGGGCTGAAAACGGCCTCTAGCCTGGGAACGGCTGGATCGCTCAGATCGAGGACGCGCAGCTCCGACTGATCGGCAGAAGCGAGGTATGCTTCATTTCCATCGATGGCGATGCCGTTCACTTTGCCTCCTGTCTCGAAGCCGCCGATCTTTGCAGGCGCCGCAGGATCAGATGCGTCTATCACGGCGAATTCGTCTCCGCTCCATTTTTCAGTGCCTAGATAGATCCTGCCGCCGCTATAAGCGATCGAGCTGCCGAGAGCCGGCGTCGCGGTCGCGAACGGGAGAGGCAGCTTCATCCTGCGCTCCAATATCGGAGCTTGTAGACCGTCCAGCCGGATGACCTGGAGCTGTCCCACGGCGCTGGGGGCTGCGGCGTAGACGCGCTTTCCGGCGATAGCGATGGCCGATATGCCCGGACCTGTATCGATAGAAGACAACAGGATCGCGTTCCGCCCAGAGCTCTTATCCCCGGGGACATCGCTTCCGGACTTGATATCGAAGACCATCAGGTCGGGATCCGATGCCGAAGCGGAATCTGCCGAGACATAAGCGATGCCATCCCTGACCTCCAGGTCGGTGAGAGGCAGGAGCGGATCAGCAGGCAGAGCGATCCTCACGGCCTCTAGCGGAGAAGCATCTGCAGGGCCTGAACCGTGACCGAAGGACACCGCGCATAGCGGCGTGCCAGCGGCCGACATTGGATCATCGCGGAGGCCATAGACCCTTTTGAACGAAAGGGGGCTCGAGCTGTCGCGATAATCCGTTTCGACGCGATCATTCCCATACGGCCGCGACGCCGATGCGAATCCGCCGGCCTGGAAACGATCGAGCGCCTCCGAAAGGCTCCTCGCCTTCTCATATAGGTCGCGGCTATCGGCCGATGCAGATGATAGGATGGCTGCGAATGACGCCCCGAGCGCCAGCGCCACGAGGATGTCGGCCAGGATGATGCCCTTTTCGCGCTCAATGCTGCAGAGTCTTGGATATCTCATATATCGGCATCATTATGGAAAGAGCTATGGCGCCCACTATCCCGCCCATTCCGGCCATCATGGCCGGTTCCATGAGCGAGGCCAGCCTCTTCAACGAATGCTCCAGATCGCGCTCGATCATGTCAGCCGCCCTGATCATGGAGGCCCCTAGCGATCCTGATGACTCCCCTGCGGCCACGAGCGGCCCGAGGTACGGAGGCGAGCCTGGCATGGATAGATTGGAGCCTAGCGGCGCCCCTCTCTCGACCAGCCCTATGCTGGCCATGAGACGCTCCCGGAATGGCAGCAGCGATACCGTCTCTGCCGCCGCCTTGAAGGACCGCGCCGCGCCCAGGCCGGATTCGATCATCGAGCCGCAGGAGCGGAGGAACACGGCCAGCGAGCTCGATAGGACCATGCTGCCTATGATGGGCGCGCGGAGGATCGCGGCGTGGACAGCGCCTCTGGCAGCTCTGGACTTCCTGTACGCTAGGATGGAGCAAGCGGATGCGGCGGACGCTCCGATGATAGCGGCCAGCCAATACGACATGATCCACTGAGACGCAGCCATCACTATCCTGGTCAGCAGCGGCATGGGAACATTCAGGCTGCGGAGCATGGGCATGATCTGCGGCATGATGCCTCGGACCAGCCCGAGGACCAGAAGCCCGGCGAAGGCGCCGATCATGACCGGATATGCCATCGCCGAGGCGATCCTCTTCTTCATGTCGTCCTGCCTCTCCAGGAGCGCCTTGCCTGAAAGGAGCGCCTTCGATAGCCCGCCAGAGGATTCGCCGTGCGCGATCATCCCGGCGATAGTCTGATCGAGGCGCATGTACGAGGCAGCCGCTTTCGACAATGTGGATCCAGCCTCTACGCTCTCGGCCGCTCTGATGATCCGGTCCCTGTGCGCCGGTTTGGACCCTTCGGCGCACAGCCTCAATGCCTTGTCCACTCCCAGCCCGGCCGATACATACATCTCAAGCCTCTCCAGGAAAAGGATCATGTCGCGCCTAGGCCACTTGCGGCGAGACGCCCGGCTCATGCGCTCAAGACGCGGAGTATCTCCGCGCGGGTCGTCACGCCCCAATCGACCTTTTCCCGGCCATCCTCGGCCATGTCGCGGAATCCGCTCTCCGCAGCGAGCCCCATCGCTCCAGATACGGGACCATCGCGCGAGATGGCCTGTCTCATGCCGGCGTCTATCTCGCAAGCTTCTGCTATGACCGATCTGCCGGAATATCCAGTGAACCTGCATGCGGCGCAGCCTTCGGAGGAGCAGGCGTGGCATAGGCATCTGACTAGCCTCTGGGCGATGATGAGCCTCACGGTCGACGCCAATAGATACCGGTCCACGCCCATATCGACGAGCCTCGGGATCGCCTCCAAGGCCGAATTTGTGTGCAATGAAGAGAGCACGAGGTGGCCGGTGAGAGCGGTCTGCACGGCCACTTGAGCGGTCTCCGCATCCCTGATCTCGCCTACCATGATGACGTCCGGATCCTGGCGCAAAGCGGCGCGGAGCCCAGCAGCGAATGTCACGCCATGGGCATGCCTGATATGCACTTGCCTGATCCCGGGCAGCTCATATTCGACCGGATCCTCTAGGGTTATGATCGAAAGCGGCTCGCGGGATTTGAGCGCCAGGCAAGAATGCAGAGTCGTAGTCTTCCCCGACCCTGTGGGACCGGTGACGAGTATGAGACCGCTCGTCTTCTTCATGGATCTCTCTATGGCCGCGGCATGATCCGGCGCGAATCCGAGCGCCGCGAATGACTCGTCTCTTCTGGTGCCAGCCGGAAGGAGCCTGAGGACGGCGTTCTCGCCATGGTAAGTCGGCATGAATGAAGCGCGTATATTGAATCTGGAGCCTCCGATAGAAGCCAGCCAGCGCCCGTCCTGCGGCACTGAGTGGAGATCGGTCCTTGCGCCGGATAGGATCTTCAGCCTGGCTATCATCTCCTCATGCAGCCGTCCGGGCATAGAGGCGGCTTCCGATATCTGGCCGTCGATGCGCAGCCTGATCTGCAAGCCGTTCTCTGTCGGGTCGCAATGCACATCAGACGCCCTCGCTTCCGAGGCGTACGCGAGGATCCCATCGATCGCTTCGACGGCTGTTGCTGGGTCATTCGGCATGATCCGATGATACCAGCCTCGAGTGAAGGAACCGTGAAATAGGGGTGAAGAAAGGATAAAAAAACGGTGAAATCCGGCTAAAAACTCCATAGGGATCATCCTTGCCATGATCATGAATCCCTGATAGAATCTTCGACTAGTTGTTCTTTCCAGAAAATGGACTGGAATGGACTGAATCGAAACGACCAACGCAGGAGAAAAATGGAAATAAATAAGATCGTCAGCCTGGAATGCATCGGTGGCGGAAGAGCCTCCGGGAAGTCCACCATAACGAAACTGGTATCGATCATATCCGATCCCGAACAGATAACCTCGTTCGATTGCAGCACGGCCATCGAGTGGTGCCGCCTCAATCTAAGAAGCCAGAGACCTGTCCTGGTCAAGATGATCGAGCAGCAAAAGAGCGAATGCAAAAACGGAGGCCTGTATACGCCCATTGTAGCTGTGCATTCGGTGATCTATTACATGAAGGCGCTGCCGCAGTCAGAAGTGGTGATCGTCCCGGGCTTTCCCCGCAGCGACGCACAGATCACGCTCTGGGAATCTGCCCAGCCGCCGTGCAGCCGGCCGAAGATCAACTACACGGAATTCGTGACGACATGGGACGAGATGGTCGCCGGCGTGCGAGTGAGGCAGAAAGCGACCGGCGAGATCCGCGATGATGAGCAGCCTGAAGCGCTCAGGCGAGCATGGACCATCAATGAAAAAGCTCGCAATGCCATCTTGGCGCGTCTGAAAGAGAGCCGCTGCGGCATCCTGTCGCTCAGGCGGGGAACGACCTATGAAGAGATCGCCGGCAATCTCCGCTTGTTCATATCGCACATGAAGATCGAGCGCGCCCTCAAGATGGACCTGCTGGCCAGGACGGGCTCTACGCAGATCGATGATGCGATCAAGGAGATCTTGAGACCCCGTGCGGTCAGGGCTCAGAGCGTTCCCTCTCCGACCCCTAGCAACATGGCCGTCTGGCCTAGCACGCAGGCTTCTGTCGCATCGGTATCGGCTCAGGCCCAGGCCTAGCCTTTCTGTCTCCACGAACGTCCAGTAGCATCAGTTTTCCGCTCTCGGCTCAGCCAGAGCGGTTTTTTCTTGCCTTCAATCGATTTTTATGCTTTACTATGTATGAAGCCGCGGCTTCTCGGAGCTGCGTTTTTCATTCACGATTTTTTCTCCGCGCTGCGGCTCATAGCAGTTCGCGGAAAAACCATATGGAAATCAGGAACATAGCCATAATAGCCCACGTCGACCACGGCAAGACGACTTTGACCGACGCCATCATGACTCAATGCGGCCACGGCAGCGAAGGGTCGATGGACTCCAACGCGCTCGAGCAGGAGCGCGGCATCACCATATACGCCAAGAACACTTCCGTCTCTTACAAGGGCACGAAGATCAATATCGTCGACACTCCCGGGCACGCCGACTTCGGGTCGGAGGTAGAGCGCGTCCTCCGCGCCATCGATGCCGTCCTCCTCGTCGTCGACGCCCAGGAAGGCCCAATGCCTCAGACCCGCTTCGTGCTCAAGAAATCACTAGAGCTCGGCCTCAAGCCGATAGTCATCATCAATAAGATTGACAAGCCGGCCGCCAATCCCGCTCGCGTCCATGACGAGGTCCTCGAGCTCTTCATCGAGCTGGGAGCCAATGATTCGCAGATCGATTTCCCCACCATCTACGCGATAGGCCGCCAAGGCATCGCCAAGAAGGCGCTAGCGGATGATACAAAGGATCTCACGCCGCTCCTCGACCTCATAATCAGCTACGTCCCTGCCGCCAATCGGGATGATGCGGCACCTTTGACGGCGCAGGTCTTCAATCTAGGATACGATAACTTCCTCGGCCGCCTCGCGGTATGCCGCATCTATGACGGAACGATCAAAGATGGCCAGAATATCTGGGTCAAGGACGTCAATGGCAAATCATTCACTGGCAAAGTGACTAAGCTATTCACGTTCGACGGCAAGAAGCGCGTCGAGACGCACCAGGCTCAATCGGGCGACATCGTGACCGTTGCCGGCATACCGGATATATACATTGGAGAGACCATCGTCGACAGCGAAGCGACGGAGCCGCTGCCGGCCATCAAGGTCGACGAGCCGACCATTAGCCTGCAATTCCTCGTCAACAATTCCCCATTCGCTGGGCGCGAAGGCACCTTCGTGACCGGCCGCCAGATCCGCGAGCGCCTCGAGCGCGAGCTCGAGACCAACGTCGGCCTGAAAGTCGATTTCAGCTCGAACGAATTCATGATTGTCTATGGCCGCGGCGAGCTGCATATCGCTGTCCTCATGGAGAACATGCGCCGCGAAGGTTACGAGCTCCAGGTCTCACAGCCAAAAGTCATCATAAAAGAAGAGGATGGCGCGAAGATGGAGCCTTTCGAAGAGGTCATCATCGACACGCCGCAGGAATATTCCGGCGCCATCATCGAGACGCTCGGCAAGAGGAAGGGCGTCATGACGAACATGTCGACGCACGGCGATCAGACCCGGATGGTCTTCGAGATGCCCACCCGCGGCCTCCTCGGCTACCGCAATGTCTTCACCATCGACACCAAGGGCGAAGGCATCATGTCCTCTCGCGTCATCGGGTTCAAGCCTTTCGCCGGCGATATCGAGCACCGCGAGACGGGCTCCATGACTTCCATGATCAGCGGCAAAGCCCTAGGATTCGCCCTATGGAACCTCCAGGAGCGCGGCCGCCTCTTCATAGGCCCCGGTACGGAAGTCTATGAAGGCATGGTCGTCGGCGACGTCTCCAAGGGCGACGACATGGATGTCAATCCCTGCAAAGGCAAGCAACTCACCAATATGCGCGCCTCCGGATCCGACGAAGCAATCATGCTCACGCCGCCATTCGAATTGTCGATCGAGCGCGGCCTGGAATTGATGCGCGAGGATGAGTACTTGGAAGTGACTCCGAAAAGCATCCGCTTGCGCAAGAAATTCCTGACCGAGCTCGACCGCGCCAGATCCAGGAGGAAGGACGGCAGCCTGAAATAGAGCCTCTTGACAAGCCCTGTGGCCTTAAGATCTCTGGCCGGAGATTATGGCTCTATAGACCTCCGACATCGTATTTGATAATATGGAATCCATGATACAGAATTACCTCTATACTTATCTGAATAAAGCCAAATACGAGATGATCGATAAAGGCAAGACATTTTACGCTGAGATCAAAGGCCTTCGGGGAGTTTGGGCGACTGGTAAAACGCTTGAGGAATGTAGACAAAACCTGCTTTCGAGCATGGAAAGTTGGCTGATCTACCGTCTAAAGAAGAACCTGCCTATTCCCAACTTTACAGTTAAAAGCAAAAGGCTCTCGATAAGGAGATATGCCTAGATTGTTCCCCGTCTCTTGGGGAACTTTCATCAGGAAGATGAGAGCTCTTGGATGGATTGGTCCTCATCAAGAAGGCAAACATCCAGTCATGTCGAAAGGCGGCAAGTCGGTCATCATACCTAACCCTCATCGAAGCGATATAAGCGTGGACTTGCTAGCCAAAATATTCAAGCAAGCTGGGATCTCTAGAGATGACTGGCTGAACAAATAAAAAACAGGCGATTAAGCCTGTGAAGCGACAGTGGGGCTCTTTTCATTCAGAGAACTGAATGGAGACAAGCGATCTTATGGCCACTGGCTGGCGCGCTCTCGTGCTCGCCATCGAGATGGAGAACGGAGATGAGCTCGTTATGAGCCGTCTTCAATGCGGCCAGAGGCTCAGCCTGTTCGTATAGCTTTGGCGTGCTATCCCAGATGCATACAAATTCGGCGAGAGCGTCTTCTAATTCGTCGAGCAGTCTCTTGGGCACAAGGACCATGTCTGGATTTTCGGCATTCATATCTGAAGACAATCATATCAATATATCTGATTGAAATAAATGGCAGATCAGAGCGAATACAAGTCCAGCGCGCCGCGCAGGCGCGAGCGCATCATGTCGAAAGCCTTCTTGCGCTTGTCGTCGTTTTTCAGCGCCGCAGCATTCTCGACGAACTCTGCGTAATTGATGATGTTCAGCGCCTTCACGCCAGGCGCGATGCGCCTGTATTCCTGAGGCGAGAGACCGTATCCTTCGAGGAATATCTCTTTCTCATCGAGCGAGAGGTCGTCAAGGGCGACGCAGAGGTCCCACTGCGGCGCGATATTCGACATGCACGATTCCCAGTCGAGGACGAGGCAGACCTTGCCGCTATCGTCGACGAGCACATTCTTGAACCGCATGTCTGCGTGGCACAGATGCGGCTTGTATGACCAGTCCGACAATTCCCTGCATTCTCGGCGCAGATCGGCCATCCTCTCCTCATCCAGCAGCTTGTGCCGTTCGAGCGCTGCCAGGCGCTCGTCCAGCTTCAGCTCCTTTTCCAAATAGTCCTTCCACGTATCGTTCTTGGACAGCTGATTGGAAGACCAATCGAAGACATGCCCATAGCCCGAGGTCTCGATCTCGTTTATCTTGGCCGTGAGCCTACCCATCTGCCTGACGATCCGCTTCCTGTCGGCAAATGAAAGCGCCGGCTGGCCGGCGCCTCTTTCGACGATCATGTACGGGAATTCGGCCGCTTCGTTGCCGACCTCGAGTATCTCAGGCACCGGTATCCCCTTCTCCGCCGCCTTCTTCACGGCCCACTGCTCTTTCATGAAATACTGCAGCCGCGACTGGTCCTCGGAGATGCGGACGATGTAACGGCCTCCGTCGATGGCGCATTCGAATACAAAATTGACGAGGCCGCCGGGCACTTCTCGTACCTCCTTCGGCGCCTCGCCAAAGTGATGCTTCATGATCTCTTCGACTATGTCGCGGTTGATCTTCATGTTCTATTGCGGCAAAGGCCTGCCAAGGCCGTGAAAAGCTCTCCCAGCTCGATCGGATCGGACACATCTACAGTCTCTCGGAGACCGGTGAAAGGGATCCGCTCTGTCCGCGCTCTCCGGCTCTTCACCTTCACGGCTAGGCCGACTGAGGACAGAAAGCCGTCCATCTCCGTGTCGCCAGCTCCGACCGATTCAGCGCTCAAGAATCCGAGCATCTCTGCGCTCTCAGCCAGGCCAGAGGCCTTGTCGAAGCCGGTCTCGGTGAAGAATCTCGAGGGCTCGCTATGCTGGTACATCTTGAGCTCGTCCTTCGTGGCGTTGATGGTCAAGAAGGCCATGCAGATCTCTTCGGCCGTGAGCATAGCTTCCAGCTCTGAGAGGCTAGAAGTGAAGACGTCGGATGCGGCGCTGTATTTCTCCCGCAACGCATGGATCTTGTGCGCCTCAGGCACCCAGACGAGCTCGCCTTTGCTCCAGTCTCGAGGATAGAACATGAAAGCGAAATCTTCGCGTATGCGGTCTCCGGAGCGCAGCTCCCGGATCCCTTCTATTATCTCGAGCAGATGCCCGGGCGATATCGGATGCGCCGATGTCTCGATGAAGCCGGCCTGGGACCCGTTCCAGTCCAGATATCCGATCTGGCTGCCGTTCAGGAGCACGGCCGGTATCTTGGCCTTAGTGATCTCAAGCCAGGCAGGCGCTACCCGGAGCGCCGCTTTCGGGTACCTGAGGCTGTTGAAGACCAGCGGCCTCTTCAGGTCTATGAGCTCAGCTACGCCGCGCTCGACCGATTCCGAGACGAATACCCGGCCGTTCTCCTCAGAGAGAGCCGTGCCATCGAGATCGATGACCACCGCCCCTTCCGAAGCGAACGCAGAGCCGGCCGCGAAGCCGGCTATTTTCTCTATCTGTTCTTTGGACAATGACATAGATTTCTAAGTGCCTCCTCAATCCAGGACGGGACGGATAAAGTGGTATTTCATGCCGATTCTGATAGAATATTGCCCATGAATGAAGGCCGGCCCAAAAAGCTCTCCACGGAGCCTTATAAAGGAGTCCGCGACTTCTTCCCGCCGGACATGGCTGTGGAAAAAGCCATTTTCGGCATCTGGCGGAGCGTCTGCGAAAGATACGGCTACGAAGAATACGGCGCTTCCGTGCTGGAGCCGGCAGACATATACCGCGCCAAGACCGGCGATGAGATAGTCAACGAGCAGACCTACACTTTCAAAGACAGAGGCGATCGGGAGGTCACTTTAAGGCCCGAGATGACACCATCGGTAGCTAGGATGGTGGCTGCCGAGCGCCGCAACCTGCCCTTCCCGGTCCGCTGGTACTCGATCCCAAACCTCTTCAGATACGAGCAGCCGCAGCGCGGCCGCGTCCGCGAGCATTGGCAGCTCAACGTAGACCTGTTCGGCGTCGAAACGCGCCTAGCCGAGATCGAAACCATTAACATGGCTTACGACATCATGAGAGCGTACGGGCTGAAGGATGCCGACTTCGAGATCAGGCTCAACGATCGCAAGCTCATGGATTACGTCACCCGCGACGTCTTCGGCTTGGACCAAGAGACGGCCAAAAAAGTCTCCAAACTCATCGACAGGAAGGAAAAGATGCCAGCCGACGCTTTCCAAGCGGCTGTGACCGAGCTCTTCGCGCCGGATCCCAAGCTCCGCGGCAAAGACGAGCCGTTCATGACCCTGCTCAACTCTAGGAATTTCGAGGAGTTCGTATCCAGGCTTCCGGCGACAAAGGAAGAGCACTCAGGCCTCACCGAGATCAATGAGGTCATAGCCGGGCTCGAGAAGCTCGGCATCACCAACGTCAGGTTCGATCAGACGCTCATGCGCGGATTCGACTACTACACAGGCATAGTCTTCGAGATATATGACCTGAACCCGGCCAATCGCCGCTCCGTCTTCGGAGGCGGCCGCTACGACGACCTCTTGTCCCTGTTCGGCAGCGACCGCGTCACTGCAGTCGGTTTCGGAGCGGGAGACGTCATCGCTCGGGACATAATGGAGACATATGGGACGCTCCCCGAGCCATCCAGCCCGGCGGATCTGGCCATCTGCATAGTCGGCGCGGAGAGCGCTGCCTACGCCTTTGATCTAGCCCAATCGCTGCGCGCCGGGGGCCTGCGGGTCTTCGTCGACCTTTCAGCGAAGAAAGTCGGCGACCAGATCGCCAATGCCAGCAAGCGCCGGATGACGCGCGTCATCTGCGTCGGCGAGGAAGAGGTCAAGACCGGCAAGCTCCGATTGAAAGACTTGAGCACCGGAACAGAGACGGAAGGGACCGTCGAACAGATCAGAGAGATGATCCACCGGGACGATCGATACGATTCATAGCGATGCGCAAGATCACATTCGATTTGGAGACCAAGAATTTCTTCCACGACGTCGGTTCTAACGACCCGGCCGATCTGGACATCTCCGTCGTCTGCATCCACGACTCTGCGGACGGCTCTTACCGCAGCTTCTTGGAGCCGGAATTCGGCAAGCTCTGGCCCATCCTCGAGGAAGCGGACATGCTCGTGACCTGGAATGGCGACCATTTCGACATACCGCTCCTCAACAAATACTACCCGGGAGACTTGACCAAGATAAAGAGCCTCGACCTCATGAAGGAAGCCGCCAAGGCCCTGGGCCGCAGGCTCAAGCTGGATACCGTCGCCGAGGCTACTTTGGGCGTCGGCAAGAATGGCCTCGGAGCCGACGCTCTCGTCCTTTGGCAGAACGGAGAGATCGACAAGCTCATAGATTACTGCATGAATGACGTGAAGCTCACAAAGGAGCTTTACGAATACGCGGTCGCGAACAAGTCCCTCAAATACAAGGAATTCGGCGCCGTGAAGGAGATCAAGCTGGATACCGCTTCCTGGGAGATCCCGGCATTCGCGGCCATGACTTACACGCTGCCTTTTTGACGCCGGCGGAGCCTTGACTTTCTGATGCTCGCTGAGCTTCGGACGTGATATACTTCTACCCATGCAGCCGAAAACAAACATATTGAACATACCCGGCGCCATCATCGTTGCCGGAGCCCTCGTAGCAGTCGCCATAATATGGACCCAGCGCGCCCCGACCGTGACCGCGCCCCAGGCAGCCACCTTGCCGACGTCTAAAGTCGACTTGGCGCCTGTCACGGCAGCCGACCATATCCTCGGCAATCCTAACGCACCGATCAAGATCGTGGAGTTCTCGGACCCGTCGTGCCCGTACTGCAAGGCTTTCAACCCGACGATGGTACAGATTATGGACGAATACGGCCCCAGCGGAAATGTGGCCTGGGTCTATCGATCTTTCCCGCTCGACAAGCCGGACGCCAATGGGCATATCCTGCACCCCAATGCCGGCCACGAATCCCAAGCTTTGGAATGCGCGGCTTCCCTGGGCGGAAACGACAAATTCTGGGCTTATGAGAAGGAGCTGTATACCGTCACCCCCTCAGTGACTGCGCAGACTCCCAACGGCCTAGACCAGAGCCAGCTGCCCAAGATCGCGCAGGATGTCGGCCTAGACCCGGCCGCTTTCAGCGCCTGCCTCTCTAGCGGCAAGTTCAAAGCCAAAGTCGATGCCTCGTACACCCAAGGCCTTAACGCAGGAGTCAACGGCACCCCGACTTCTTTCATAATCACGCCAGCCGGCAGCGACATCGCCCTGCCAGGAGCGCAGCCTTACTCCACCATAAAGAACATGATCGATTCGCTCCTCACCGAAGCCCCTTCCCAGCAGGCCTCGGCGCAATGATCTTGCCCAGCCGGCAGTATTCGCAATCCTTTTCTTTGCACGCCGTGCCCAAGAATCCTAAGCCGAGGATCTCCTCGGCTGTCCGCCTTATCACGTCTTTGAGCGCGCTCACTTCCGCGATACCTACCGCGAAGGCTTCCCTCTTGTACGATCCGCGGTCGTTCGGCTCGATGAACTCGATCACTCCATCCTCCATGGCATATTTTCCATCCTCATCGAGCAGGAGCTTGTAGAACTGGAGCTGGCGCTTGTAATCTCCGTTCGCGTCCTTGGTCTTGCCCTCGAGCTCGTTGCGGGATTTCGGCTTGGAGGTCTTGTAGTCTATGACCCTGACAGCGCTTGGCCCGATGAATTCGATCTTATCCAGCTTGCCAGTCAACGGCAGGATGCCGTCATCGCCGATATCCAAACCGCCTTTGATTGATATCTCGGTCGCAAGCCGCCTTTCCCAGCTTCCTTTATACCAGTCGAAATATCCCCCTAAAGCCTTCGCTCCTTTTGTCTCGGACGCGTCTCTATCGTCGGCCGACATAGGCTCCCTCGATAGATGATGCTTGAAGATGGCGACGAGCTGCTTCTTGGAGAGGTCGCGGCCGTCTTTATATGCATTGAAGAAGTCGCGCAGAGCGGCGTGCACGGCTGTGCCATACATCTGGTTCTTGCTCTGGGCCTGAGGCAGCCGGATCAGGTTCACGAAGAAATATTCCCACGGGCACTTCAGATAGTTGTTGAGATGAGTGACAGAGAATGGCTGGTTCAGGAACTTCGAGCGGACGAAAGCGGGATCCAGGAGCGGATGCGGCGCTCCAACCCCAGGCGTTCCGCCATTCCCGGCATCGTTCGTCGCGCTCGCCCTGCTGTCAGGCGCGCTTTCCATCTCTGCGGGCACGGGCTTTTCGATGACGGCTAGAGAGGGGTCGATCTCGGCTATGAATTGAGATGGCACGCGCTCTTTGTCCCCATCCGAGCGCGCGTAAGATATATTCACGGACCTCCTGGCGCGCGTCATAGCCACATAGAAGAGCCGGCGCTCGTCCTCGATCCGGCCAGCATCCCTGGCGTGCTCCACGATAGGTATATTGAAAAGGGAGCGCTTCTGGCGGTTGCCCCATGTCCCATCGACGGCATTCATGATGAAGACATGGTCGAACTCGAGCCCTTTGGACCGGTGCGCCGTCATCAGCCTCACGCCGCCCTGATGCTCGGAGTGCGAGCGCTTCGTGTTCAGGCCATGATCGCTGATAACATCGATGTACTCTATGAAATCCTTAAGATAGAAAGTCCTCTTCGATTCTGCCGCCTTGGAGACCTGGTCGTGTAGCGCTTCGAGCGCTGCTAGCCGCCCGACAGCATCCGGCGAATCGAGGATCGGCACGACCATCTGCGACTCGCCGATGATCTGGTGCAGGAGGTCTGGGAACGGTTTCGATTGGGATTGGCGAGACCATGACACGATGCGGCTATACGCATCGGCCAGACTGCTCCCCTTCGGCATATGCTTTATCACGGCATGGAGCGGAGACCTCTTCCTGGACGCCTCTTTGAATGCTTCAGCCACTTCGGCTGGATCGCATTCGGATTCTGGCAGAAGGAGCGCCTGGCCCAAAGCCTGGCTGTCAGAGGGATCGTAGACGGCCCTAGCCAGCATGACGGCCTTGGCCACATCTTCCTGCCTCAAGATGTTCCAATCTGATTCGATCCTATGGGCTATGCCTTGTTCCGAAAGGGCCTTGGATATTGCTTCAGCTTCCTTGTTCTCCCGATATAGGATCGCTATCTCCTCAGGATTGCCATCCTCTTCTATGAGGCGGCGCACCTTCGAAGCCGTGTGCCTGAGCTCATCCGCCCTGGTCTCTAGCTCGTCCACGCCTATAGGGGATCGACCGACCTGCAAAGACAGGAGCCTCTTTCGATCACGGCCTGGTATGGACGGATTGTTGGAGATCAAGCTGTGCGCTGCATCGAGGATGCCTTGATGGGAGCGATAGTTGTGCTCGAGGTCTATCACCAGGGCATCCTCATGCTTTTCCTTGAAGTATAGGAAATTCTCCAGAGACGCGCCTTGGAATCGGTATATGGCCTGCTTGTCGTCGCCGACTATGAATAGGTTCGGCGATCGATGGAAATCTGACAGCAGCTCTAGTATGCGGTTCTGAGAGGCGTTCGCATCCTGATGCTCGTCAGCCAGGATATAATGGTGATTCTCCTGGAGCATCAGCTTGAAGGTCTGGTCGGATTCCATGGCACGGATCAATTCCAGGAGCATGTCATCGAAATCATAGAGCTTCCTCTTCGCCAGTTCCTCCTGATAGCGCCTGTATACGAAAGCCAATTCGCGGTTCTTATCGTCGCGCTTGGCCTGCCGTTCCTTCTCTGTCTTGGATACGGCCGGCTCTTCCCTGCCTATGCTCTTCTCCAGGGCTTCTGGCGATACGTTCTCGCGCTTCAGTATGTGTATCTCGCTCGCGACCGGCCTCACATAGTATTGAGGATCGCCATATGGCCGCAGGATGTCGATCTCTTTTTCTCCTATTATCTCCTCCAGGATCTTGATCTGATCGGCATCGCTGACAATGGAAGATCCTATGATGCGGGGAAAATAGTCTGGGTACTCTTGGATCACGCGCTCCGCGAATCCATGGAACGTATGGATGCTCACCTTGTAAGCGGCCGGCCCGATGATCGTGAGGAGCTTCCTGCGCATGGCGAATGCCCCGGACTCTGTGAACGTGAGGGCAAGGATGTTCTCTGGAGCAGTATCGGTCGACTTGAGGATATTGGCCATCCTCAAAGTGAGGATCGTCGTCTTGCCTGTGCCTGGACCGGCGATGACCATGACCGGGCCTTCTATGGCATCTACCGCCTGACGTTGGTTCTCATTGAGCTTCGTATACGAGGATTCAAATACTCTCTCTAGAGCCGCTCGGGACAGCGCCTGCCCTTCGTTTTTAGTCTCGCGGCGTTTCATGCACAGCAAATCCTACCATATTCTGGAGCGCTGAGCCCTGATCCACTTGATCCATTTGATTCACTTCGACTTCAGGGGCAGCGAGAGCGTGAACGTCGAGCCCTTGCCCGGCCCATCCGAATGCACTCGCAGATGGCCTCCATGGCGCTCGATTATCTTGTTTATTATGAACAGGCCGATGCCCATGCCTTCCGTGTCGGATTTGCGCGCGGAATCGGTACGGTAGAATCGGCTGAATATCAGCCGAGATTCCTCGGCAGTCATGCCGATCCCGGTATCGGTCACGGCCACAGAAGCCATGTGCCCGCTCGCCGTCAGGGAGATCCGGACCGTGCCGCCGGCTTTCGTGTACGTCAGG
>JAGWWT010000091.1 GCA_018970245.1 Patescibacteria group bacterium | reverse complement strand
AGACGCAAAAGGCCGCCTCGATGAACGAAGCGGCCTTTTGGATCCTTGCGGATCTGTTAGCGCTCTTTATTTTGTTCCGTTCGCCCATGGGGGATTCAATTGCTATCCCCCATGTGGGCCGGCATCTTCCCCGGCTGAGTGCTCCCATTTAATGATTGAAGAGCAATAATCAATGGTCTAAGAGACCATATCGACTGTAAGGTGTTGCGCCGATGGCGCACACCGTTGATTCTCTTGAAATATTCCACGAGCAGCTTCCGCTACCCGTGCCTTGTTACGACTTACCCCCTGTCATCGAATTTGCCTTAGGCCCGCACGAGGCGAGACTTCGGGCACCTCCGACTCCCTTGGGTTGACGGGCGATTATCTTCGGTAAACTCCGAATTGATGTTCCCACGTAGTGTGCGGATTTCCCGCGCTACGCGAGCTCAGTGCATGAGCTGTTTCAAACGGTACAGCTCTCTCATTCCCTGATCCGTTAGATGACCACCTTTCGAGATGATATCTACCATCTCGCAGAAGATCTCAAAATCCTTTCTCTTTGAGGGGAATCTAAGCCTATTCTCTTTGAAGAATGGGATTATCTTCTCCATCAGATCATTCCTATTGTAAACTTCGTATCTGTAGCAATTCTGATGATTGGACCGCGTATCTTTTTGGAAATATACGCTGCCGCAACCGAAGAATGCTTTTAATCGATCGAGGATCTCCTTGTCCTTCTCGACGAGCTTGACGTAGAACTTGGGTTCTACTTTTACTCGCCTCGAAGTCTCATTCGGCAATCCAGGATCACGTACATAGACCGTGAAGCTTCCTTCACCGTCTACGAGTCCTACAATGTAATCGGGATTAAGGGTATGCATGAGTGAGTCCTTCATGTGACAAAATAATCTAAATAGTATCACAGTTACTATGACTCAGCTGACTTCTGGTGTTGCGTAAGTTCATTTATCCCGATGCGACATCGAGAACAACATCAGATCTCCGCAGGTTACGTAAATTTCTATTCCAAACATCCGAGAAAGACTTTCAATGAGATCTTCCCTACCCTCACCGCCCTTTGCGTTTAGTAGGTCGATCTGACTTTCCGCCAAACGGCGGATGCTCTCGGCTGCTCTTTGTTTCCGGATCCTCCACAAAGCACCTCGCGATGCCCTGCTATCCTTCGACTATGAAGATGGATTTTAACCATCTAGAAAAGTACGCTGCTGCGCGCTTTTATTGTGAGTACAAGACTTGAGAACGTATTCACCGCGGTATAGCTGACCCGCGATTACTAGCGATTCCGGCTTCAAGAGGTCGAGTTGCAGACCTCTATCCGAACTGGCGCATCTTTTCTAAGGGTTTGCTCCGCCTTCGATCGGCAT
>JAGWWT010000048.1 GCA_018970245.1 Patescibacteria group bacterium | reverse complement strand
CAACCGGGTATAGCACAACGGCGGTTCCACTCGTCAGACAATGCAGCATCTCGGTTTTTGTCTTGGCAATCGGTATTGTGACAATTTCGCGAAGGCTTGAAACCATGGATACAGCCGTTCAGACTGTGATGGTCAAGTTCATCAAACAATTCTCTATCCGATATATCTTGCACTGCCTTGTAGTACGTGGTCATCAGAAATATTCCTTCTTCATCCGGTCACGGCTTGCTTTCGAGCAGTCATCGTAAGTACCCATCCTGTTTTTGGCGTCTCTATGACGAGAGAGAAAGGTCACACCATAACCGTCCATTTCTCGATCATCGATGACACACCTCTTCTGATTGGCCTTGTCGAAATCCCTAAGACATGCCTCGCTAGTTTCGTATTGCTTGATCTTCATATTCGACGGCTTCCCTGAAGAAGGTCATCATTTCACCGATCATCTCATCGTAGATTTTTTCCGCAGCATCCTCTTGAACCTCGTCGCAAATCCATTCAAACTTTTTTATTACGGATAGAGCCCCGGCGTAGAACGCCTTGCGCATCTCGCTTTTCTGGATATCAGGGGCACCCTCCGGCATCACGTCGGCGCTGAACTCTTCCCACAATTCGTTAACTAGGCCCATCTTTCTGTCTCCTGTACATCTCGCGGGCATATGCCCTCAACGCATCTCGCAATAACCAATCGGGGATAAGCTGCCGCAGGGTGGACATCTCCCCCTCACCATGGCAACGCAAGTGGATCGAATGCAGCAGGGGAAGCGCTTCGTCGTCGGATGATTTCAGCGCCTTCCCCGCTGTGCCAATGTGGCAAGGCTCGACCGGGTTATCCTCCCTGGCCCGCGCTCCCGTGATGATACATGGTTGCGTTCTCAGCCAATCGAGATAAGCCCGGTCGCGGATCATCACCCCTCCTTGATCTTCTTTTCGAGTTCCTCGTACTTGGCAGCTTGCCCCTTCTGATAGGGTATCCATTCGCAGTAGTAGCCATAGTTTATCGGCGTATCGTCGTCCTGAAGTAATTGGATAGACGTGGCACTGAACGGTTGACCGTTCGAGTCGAACCCGCCGACGTTGACCATTCTGTCATGCCAGACATGCGTGATAAGGGCTGGCTCCGGTTGGCCAGTTACAACGAAACCAGCATGACGATAGACAAGAACCACTCTGCCGATTGTGGGCGTAATCATTCGTCTTTCTCCTCAGAAAGTGCCCCCAGCGAATTTGCCGTTCGGGCCGTACAGGCAGCATTTCTTGCGATCCTTGCCGCGCAGCTTGTTCAGCTTGTCCATGAGCGACCGCGCCTCGCACTGCCCGCCACGGAAGACGTTATCCAGCTTGTAGGCGCCCTTGCCGTCAGAATCGATGGTGTAGAGGGTATATTCCATGTTCATTCCCTTCCGGCGAGATAGCGCACGAGCGCCAGGATTCCGCCGTTGACCGTCATCACAACCACGCTGGCGAGGGTTGGGCTCGCCATGAACGCGCCCAACCCCCACGAAACCATGAGCAAATAAGTGATGACGCCATTGGTTGATGGCGTCCGCATGGTCACGCCTCCGGCTTACGCAGAGCGATATCGGCGTTGCGTTTCACCCAGGCGCGGATGTCGGTGTAGACCGTGAGGAACGACAGGATCGAGACGCCCATTGCCACCATGCCGAGGATGACATCGGGGCCGGTGTGATGGGTCATCAGATATCCGTTAACGCTCCACCAGCCGGCAGAGACGACTACCGCCAGATAGAGCATGGGCTTCGGCAGAAGAACGCCGAAAAGGAGACCTCTTCCTTCTCGTCTTCGTCCACCTCACCGATGGAGCGAAGCCAGTAGACCACGGCGATGACCGTTCCGAGCCCACACAGGATGGAAAGGCCGGTGTAGACATCGGAAATCATGCCGCTGACGTTCATGTCCTGCGCCACTGCCGCGCATGTGCTGAACAATAGAAACGCTGCCAATAGAAAGTTTCGCCCAGGGGAAGGGCCGTTCTTAGTCATCGACGACTCCATTTAACAGGTTGTCAATTTTATGGTCCCATCCAGCTTTCAGCCGTTCATATGTTTTTGGGGCCGATTGCTTGATGGTATCGAGTTTTGATTTGTTCCCATCTATGACATTCTGCACCTCACCAGTGCTCTCGCATGCTGCAATTCGGAGGGGGAACAAGGTATTTGTCCATTGCTTCCAGTCAGGACGCCCCTCTTCCGAGAAAGGCAGAACCACGTCGAACTCTGATCTTTCCGGCTCCGGTTCGGGCGTCGGTTCCGGCTTGGTCTCCGTCTGCCGAGGCTGTTCGTGCTTCGGCTCAGATTTGGTGTCGCCGTCCGCATCAGGATCGGGATCATCGCCGGTCGGCACGTTGAACAGGGAAATCAGGAAGTATTTGCGTGCTGCCGTTAGGCACTTGTTCAGCGCCTTGTCGTCGAAACCGCCCTTTTGGTTTCGGCACGACGACATGCCGATGAAGTGCGGCTTATAACGCCACGTATCGCCGGAGCTATGGGCCAGCGTGAAATTGAAATTGGCTTCCATGATAGTGTCGTTGGCGATCAGCTTATAGCCAACAAGATCAGGCACGATTACCAAGCCGGCCTCGGCCATAGCCGGTTGCAGCTTGGCGAATAAGTCGCCAGCCTTGGCATATTTGTAATTGTGGAAGTTGTTTTTTCCACGGTTTTCAACGTAGGTGACGAGCGACATTACCTTGACGATAGCCTCGGAAATGGCTTTCGGAATCATTTCGAGAGAATAACGATCAGTACCCCTAATGCTAAGATCAGGAGCGATACCAGATCCATAAAGACCCATCGTTGGCGGTGCCTCTTTGCTTTCCTGGTCCATATCGTCGCTCTCCGCATGTGTTCCGCTAGAAAATTCTGCCACATTACCTAATCCTCGCCGTCGCAACCTCCTTGATATCCGCTCCGGCCAATGTCCTACCACCAGCCTTGACAAACTCCTGTAGGGCGTCGAGCAAGGCTTCGTCCGTCAGATACGGGGTCAGCGCCGCGATATCAAGCTTGGCCCGATCAACGATCACGCCGCGCCATTTCATCTTCAAGCTGGCCGTCGAGCCGAAATTACCCCGGACCCTGATTGGCTCTGGCGTGTTCTTCCGTTCCTCCAGCCGTTTGGCATTGAGGTAGCGGGCAACTCGCGCGCCCATTTCCCCCTTCACCTTCTCTACAGGCTCTGTGAGTCCGGAGAAAAAGCCGTCAATCGCCTTGCCGCAATCGAGATACGGCTGTTTTATCCGTTTCCTCGACGCCTCCGCCTCACTGAGGAAGGCGTTGATTTGCTTCACGAAGTCTCCGGTTTTCCCGGATTGTTCGTCATCCGCCAATTCCTTCGGAACTCGGTCCGCTGCCTTAAAAAGTTGCCCCGCCCGTTCGATCAAGTCTTCGCATTCGAGCGGGAGGAGAGAGACGATATCAGGGGCAAGTGTCGTTATCATCAAATGACAGGTCCTCTTTCTTAGATAGCGCCTCGCCGTTCTCGGCCCAATGATCGGCCATCATGTTCAGCGCCGCCGTCATATCGTGAAGATAGTCAACCGCAGTATTAACCCTGAACGAAGAGAATGCGAAGTTGGCTACGGCATTGACCGTCGCCTTGAATATGTCAGAGGGCGGAACCCCGTCGACCTTCATGTGATCGAGGGGGCTTAGAATCTCCAACACAAGTTTGCGCATGTGTTGCTTCATCTTTTTGTCGGGGCCATCGCTGATGGTGTATCTTCCTTTTTCATTGATCATTGCTCGCCTCGTTTTGCAAGTGCGCGGCTTCAACCAGATCATCCAAGGCGACATGAAGGACTTTCACCATATCTGATGTGTCGTTCACATCACCTAGATTGTTCCATAAGTAGTTGACCATCGCCGTGGCAATCGCAGATATCAACATAACCGGAGTTATGTCCACTTTATTGCCAACGCAGGCATCCATGGCATCGATTAGCACCCTTGAGCAATCCCGAATCTTCTTACCATCTTCGCTCATGTTAGGATCGTCAACGTGTACGGTCTTTCCGAACTCTTCCATCACTTAGCCCCTTCCATCATGTATCCGCGCTGTCTTACCGTTCTGATACACACACCACAATCTAGCAGCTTCTTACGTAACTTACAAATCCAAATCCTCACCACGTCGTCGCGGCTGTCATCGCATCCGTATAGCCTGTTTCGTATTACCTCGTGGGATACCACCTTGCCGGCGTGATAGGCGAGCGTCTCAGCGACGTTATATTCGTTGAACGACAAATTGAGGATGCGATCCTGGCACCGGATAACCCGATCAACCGTGTGGAACCTTGCGCCGCCAATCTCGATCACAGGATTGGGGGAGCCGATAGACCGGCGCACCAGGGCGTGAAGCCGGGCCGTCAGGAGATCGAGATTGATCGGGTGGACAAGCCCGTCATCCGCGCCCTTGCTCAGTGCCTTGATCAGCCAATTGTCCGAATAACAAAACATCATGATCGGAGAGTGGGTGACACTCCTAATTCTCAATAGCCACTCGAATTTGTCACAGATTATTGCGTCATACGGGAAAGACTTAATGAGTTCTAAATTTTCCTCGATGCCCGCCTTATCGCCGTCGATGTCGATGCGCAGGCTGCGCAAATAGGAAATTTCCGTTCCGAAATTATCGCACACAGATAGCAGGCGCATCACCACACCGGAGGTAATTTGTTGAGGTTAACGGCTTCGGTCGGATCGAGATCGGGATCATCGCTCGGCAGTTCCCCGATCAGCTTTAGATATTCAGCCTCGGAAATCTCGCGGTCAGCGACGTATCCCCAGAGATGGTATGGATCAACCTCCATGCCGTTCCGCGAGCCGCAGAGAACCGCAGGCCGCTCGGGGACCGTATCATCCCACCAGATGCGGGCTCCGATCTTGGGGCCATCACGAACAAGCCGTGTCCAGTAATATCCTGGCTTTGGTTGGTCAATCCGATTGTTCCACATACGTTGATCATAACGCGACGCCAACGCATGTCAATTATGACGTACCTATTGAGTGTATATTCAGTTTTTGGGATAATGCGAGAAGACACCGTTAGGAGATTGTAATATGTACAGCGTAGAATCAGATGTTCCTATCCCTCCGGCATCCTCCCGGCAAACGTATCCATGGGCAGACATGGATATCGGAGATAGCTTTTTCGTGCCGGAAGGCAGCCAGAAAAAGATTGCCTGCGCCGCCAGCCGTGCGGCCTCCCGGCTCGGCACCAAGTTCATTACCCGCCGTATGAAGAATGGGGTTCGCGTGTGGCGAGCGGCGTAAAACGCAAACGGAACAGACCAGAAGAGGACCTACAGAGGGCAGTGTGCCAGTATCTTACGCTGGTGCTTCGCCCATCTGAGGCCATTTGGTTCCACGTCCCAAATCAGCAAGGCACGCGCTCCCTAATCGAAATGTGCCGCCTTAAGGGTCTCGGTGTATTACCGGGCGTTTCTGATATCGTCATTGTTACAAAATCAGTGACTCTATTCATTGAGATAAAGTCGAAAAGGGGAACGCTATCGAATGCCCAACGGGAGATTCAACGGCGCTGTTGTCAAATGGGCATCCCATATGCTATCTGCCGATCTCTCGATGACGTTATTTCCTTCATTAAATTACATCAGTTATCTCGACATCACGGTAGTGACGCTGAAGGTGATTGGCCAAAAGTATCGGCACAAAATGCCTGATGAATGTGTATTCACCCATAAGTTTTCTCATTTCCCCAACAGTAGCCTTCCGAAGGGTAAGCCGATTCGTCCCCTCATACACCATTACACAGGTGCAATAGACGCAGATACCGATAGACCCGCCAGCCGGCCCCCCTTCGCTGGTCAAGGAAGAAAAGCCTTCGATGTTCTTCTCACATTCGGGGCATGCTACTCCGGTTATGGCTCCCGTCGCTTTGATCATAGATTTGCCATCCTCATGAGTTCAGTTAACACCCATTCGTAACGGATCTTCGCCGTGAGTTTCCGCTTATCCACCTCGCGGAAATGGGCAAGCCGGCCCTTGGTGTTCTTCTTCGTCGGATGACCGACAAACGGCGGTTCAATGCCGGCTTCACGGCGTCTTAGCCGCGCAACCTTCCGAAGCGTACAAGCCTGTTGTCTGTTCACAGACATTGGAGCGTGCATTCTCATTGAATGAATTTCCCTTAGTCCGCTATGTCGATGGATTCCTCCGCGAAGATCGCAGCTTCCATCGGGGATGCCCCAGCATAGAGGGATTCAACAAAGACATCGAGCCATCTCGCATCCATGCCTTTTTCCCGTGCATTCGCCATACGAGAAAAGATAACCCCAGCGGTCACGATATCGATTCTCTCGAATGACATGCTTTCCCTCCGTTATCGTTCAATTCTATCGGCGTACCATCAATGGATTCTGTCTTTTCGTTGCTGCGAGGAGCGTGACACCCGCTAGGCTGTGTTCCGCAATGACGGCAAATCCGCAATCCATCTTTGTTCTTGCGTAATGGATATTTGCCGCATTTAAGACAGCTTGCCATCACACACCGATGGTAGAGGGATTAGGGGGAAACCGGAACTTTACCCGCAAGTCCCTATCCGGTTTCCCCCATCACCCGCTACTATGATCTGGCGCATGCCAGATCATTGTGGGGGCCATAGTCACTCCCCTGGGCTTAAGGGAACGGGGTCACAGCCATGGCCCGGTGGATTGCCTATTCCTCGGATGGCTCGATAATACCGGGAGACTTTGCCAGCGGCAATTGCTTAAAAGCGCTGGCGCTGTCTCCCAGTATGGCATCGACCAATTCACGCTTGCGCTTCGCCAAGTCAGCGGCACGCACTTTGGCGATGGCATCCTCTTCCTGGGAAAGGATCATCTGATAGGTTGATTGGTCCACCTTGCCGACGATCCAGCGATAATCGAGGGTATTTTCAAAATTCACGTCAACGTCGGTTTCTTCGACCTTGGCGCAAGTGAAGCCGTGGCGTGTCGTCGTCGAGACGATGATGATATCCCCGGCTTTGATGGATTGATCGAACGTCTTGAAGACATAATTGAACT
>JAGWWT010000012.1 GCA_018970245.1 Patescibacteria group bacterium | reverse complement strand
GCCGTCTACTGACCAGATTTCAAGCAAATAACTGCCGTGCCAGGTTTGGTACATTTGTTCCGTCCTTTCGCTCGATTGCCTACCTTTTCATCTTACCCCACTGGGTCTGTACTGACAATACTTCCTGCGAAAAAACCTCGGTGTATATGGAATAGGATAGATGGGTTTTTTCCGGGGTATTGTCAAACTGTCAGTACAGACGAAGTTGACGGGATTTGGGGATAGGGAAGGGCTGAAACCCAGTGGGTCTTTACAATTAGTTACATAGTCTTTTTGGGGTTCCTCGTTCGGCAATATTGTCCGTACATACACTTTGTATGTACGTTTCTGAACCCAGTGGGTCTAAAAACAGGTGGTAAAAACCCGCTGGGTCTGTAAATCGAACCCAGTGGGTCTGTGAGTTGAACCCAGTGGGTTAAAGCTGTCAAGGCTGTCAATATTGGCAAGCCGTCGGTAAAACCCACTAAACCCAGTGGGTTCAAGCTGTCAAAGCTGTCAGTATTGGCAAACCGTCGGTAAAACCCACTAAACCCAGTGGGTTCCTGGTACCTCGATTGTGAACCCACTGGGTTCATCGATTGCGACCCACTGGGTTCATCGGCCGGCGAGGAAATCCCGGATGGTGGGGTGGTGGGGTGGGCAGGTCCGCGCCGGTCCCGTATGGCCAAGGTCGGTCCCCATAAATCACTTTTTATTTTCCGCGAAATAAAGGACTCCGATTTTTCCGCGAAATAAAGGACTCCGATTTTCCGCGAAAACCCACCTTCCGATTTTCCGCGAAATAAAGGACTCCGAAAATTTCGCGGAAACCCACCTTCCGATTTTCCGCGAAATTTTCGTACTCCGGTCAACCTGACCGCCGCGAAGAACGATCAATAAATCTCCTTGACAACCCCTTGGTCGCTTTGATACCGTGAACCCTGTCAAACCCGTCAGGTACCCATAGGGCAGGCGCGGCGATCCTGATTACCCGCGTCCCGAACTGAACCTCGGTGAACTTGTGCTTGGTGGTCCGCACGCGGTTCCTTAGTCCCACCGCCTTGAAATTTCCCCACTGGGTCCACCCACAACGCGACTGTCTCCTGAATCGGGTCCTTCCCTTACCACAGCAAGCCCCCTTGCTACGAACCCCCGCCAGGGCATCGGCGGGGGTTTACGACGTTTAAGCCCGTATCATTTCGTGGTAGATTGAGTTCGAGACATACACGACCTCTCATTCGCGGGTCGCAAGGTGATTCGTCTCACTTCGAATGACCTCACTCAAGGCTCGCGAATTGAAATCCGATAGAAACTCGAATGCAATCGAATGAAGCGCGTGACCCAAACGGTCTTCCGAATTGGTTGACTGCGGGTGACGCGCCGTTTCCGAAGCCGAGTAAAGCTCGAAGCGCAGCCGAGTTCGAGATGGTGTTTCCTCGCGTGCTCGAGTGCATCGCAGAAGGGTTCACACTCTCAAGGGCGGTGCGGGAGCTTCCTATCAAGGTGGATGAGGGGGCATTCTACCGCTGGATCAAGAAGGACGTTGAACGGGAACGGCTGTACAAGGAAGCGAAGGAGATTCGCACCGAGGTTTGGGCCGGGCGCGTCATCGAGCACGCGATAGCCGAGGACAGCACGGAAGACGTGTCGCGGTCACGGCTCATCGTTGACAGCTATCGCTGGTTGATGGAGTGCGACAATCGGAAGGGTTATGGGTCGGTCAAGCAGATCGACGTGACCAGTAGCATTTCTATCACGGCGGCACTCGAACAGGGACGTTCCCGGATGGCCTCGCTGGCACCCGTCGATGAGATAATCGACGCGGAAGTGGTGAATCTCTTGACGGATGGGGAAGAGGAATGAGTATCGTGATTGCCGGTGTACTGCTGGCGGCCGGGTGGTTCGCCTTCGAGATCGTGGTGGTCTTCGTGGCTGGTATCCTGGTCGGAATGGACGAGATGCCGCGATGACCGCGCAAGGAATCCTGAACGTTATCGACGACTACCGGGTGAAGTGTCTGATCGAGTGGGAAGCTGCGAAAGCAGACAAACAATGGGCCGACGCGGCGGGTTGGGAGGAGCGGGCGACGGCGGCGCGGGAGTTGGTCGAGTCGCTGTCGTCCTTGATCGATGCAGAAGCCGCAGTACACCCCTGACCAGGAACAGGAGTTGATGGCGGCCTTATGGTCGCCGGAGATTGCCGACAACCCGGAGGCGTTCGTGATGTTCGCGTTCCCGTGGGGGCAGCCGGGGACGCCGCTGGAGCACGTAGAAGGCCCGCGACGGTGGCAACGGCGTTTCCTGCGTCGGATGGCCGAGCACCTGTTCAACGGCCGGCTGACGCGGGCGTACCGGCTACTGCGGCGGGCAATCGCCTCGGGGCGTGGACCGGGGAAGTCCGCGCTAGTTGCCTGGTTGTCGTTGTGGTTCAACTCTTGCCATATCGGCTCGACACATATCATTTCCGCGAATACCGAGACGCAGTTGCGGAATATCACCTTCGCGGAACTGATGAAGTGGCAAGCGATGGCGATCAATTCACACTGGTTTGAGATTTCCGGGCTCACGATGACGCCGGCCAAGTGGCTCAAGGAACTGGTCGAGCGGGACTTGAAGAAGGGCACGGGCTACTGGGGGACGTTCGGGAAACTCTGGAGCGAGGACAACCCGGACGCTTACGCCGGCCCGCACAACCCGGATGGGATGATGGTGACTTTCGACGAAGGGAGCGGCATTCCTGACGCGATTTGGGCGGTTGCGAACGGGTATTTCACCGAGCCGACGCCGTTGCGCTTCTGGTTTGCGTTCAGTCAGGGCCGCCGGAATCAAGGGTATTTCTTCGAGTGCTTCAATGCGAAGCGGGACTTTTGGGAAACGGAACAGATCGACGCTCGAACGGTGGAAGGGGTCGATAAGGCGGTCTATCAGGAGATCATCGACGAATACGGCGAGGATTCAGATGAAGCGCGGGTGGAGGTCTATGGTGAATTCCCGGTCAGCGAGGATGAGACATTCATTTCGTACGGACTGGTCAAGCGAGCGGTCGAGCGGCCGGCGGCAGTGGACCCGACCGCGCCCGTCGTCATCGGGGTGGACCCGGCGCGTACGGGGTCGGATTGGTTTGTCATCCTGATTCGCCAGGGGAGACGGATACTTGAAATTCGACGCTTCAAGATCGACCCGGACTCGGAAGCGGGCACGATGGAAGGGGTCGGACATATCATCGACGCGATTTGTGAATTCCAGCCAGCATTGACCGTCATCGACGAAACGGGGCTTGGGGGTCCGATCATGGACCGTGTGAAGGAGCAACGGTACCGGATTCGCGGCGTGAATTTCAGTTGGGCGGCCCACGACTCCGTACGTTTCGGCAACAAGCGTGCCGAAATATGGGGTGCTGTGAAGGTCTGGCTACGGACAGCAACGATCCCGAACGACAAGCGGCTGATAGATGACCTGAAGGGACCGAAGAAGAAGCCGGATTCGTCGGGCAAGATGTTCCTCGAATCGAAGAAAGAGATGAAGGCGCGGGGACTAGCATCCCCGGACACGGCGGATGCTTTGGCGGTAACTTTTGCTTTCCCGGTGGCCCATCGCGTGTATAATGGCAAGCGGTCGTCCATCGACGCCGATACCCCCGCGACGCATACCGGATGGATGGGTGCTTGAACCCAGTGGCCGACGAACGCACGGAAAAGATCCTGGCCGACGCACGCAAGCGGTTGGCGAATGCGATCGCGGCCTATGCGACCTCGCGCCCGCGCCAGCTTGATGACCTGAAGTTCGCGGCAGCAGACCCGGACAACCACTACCAATGGCCGCCCGACGTGCTTCAGAACCGCACGGTGCTTCAGGGTGAAACGATCAATGCGCGTCCGTGTCTGACCGTCAACAAACTCCCCCAGCACATTCGTCAGGTGACGAACGATCAACGGGAAAACAACCCGGCTGGCGAGGTCATCCCGGTGGGGGAGGGTGCGGATATCGAGGTTGCCGAAATCCTGGAAGGGATGGTTCGGCACATTCAGTACACGTCCGAAGCCGATATCGCGTACGACACGGCTTGCGAAAACCAGGTGACGCATGGGGAAGGGTTCTTCCGGCTCTTGACCGAGTTCGAAAGCCCCGACTCCTTCGATCAAGTTATCAAGGTCGGTCGAATTCGCAACAGTTTCAGCGTCTATATGGACCCCTTGATTCAGCATCCGTGCGGAGCAGACGCCGATTGGTGTTTTATCACGGAAGAGATCTCCAAGGATGAGTATGAGCGGAAGTTTCCTGACGCGAAGCCTGTCAGTTCGCTTGAAAACCTCGGAATTGGCGACGAAAATCTGACTCAATGGGTAAAGGAAAAGACCGTCCGAATTGCCGAGTATTTCTACGTCGAACACCGTTCCGCGACGCTTAACCTCTATCCGGGCAACCAAACCGCCTTTGACGGGACACCGAAGGACCAGAAATTCCGCAGGGAGTTCGGTAAACCGACAAAAACACGCCAGTCAGAAAAGCGAGTGGTGAAGTGGCTCAAGACCAACGGCTTTGATATCCTTGAAGAGACGGATTGGTTAGGCCAATGGATTCCCGTCATCCGTGTCGTGGGCAGCGAATGGGAAATCGAAGGGCAGTTGTACGTGTCGGGCATCGTGCGGGCTGCCAAGGATGCCCAGCGGATGTACAACTACATGGCGTCAAGCGAGGTCGAATTCCTGGCCTTGGCACCCAAGGCTCCGTTCGTCGGGTACGCGGGCCAGTTTGAAAACTTCGAAGCCCGGTGGAAGACCGCGAATATCAAGAACTGGCCCTACCTTGAAGCGAATGCCGTGGTCGATGACGTGTCGGGTCAGGTACTCCCGCTTCCACAGCGTTCGCCGCCGCCTATGCCGCAAGTCGCCATCGTGCAAGCGAAGCAAGGCGCCGCTGACGATATCAAGTCCACGACTGGTCAGTACAACGCTTCGCTCGGGATGACCTCGAATGAGCGTTCGGGGACCGCGATTATGGCCCGTCAGCGCGAGGGGGACGTGGGCACCTTCCATTTCGTGGACAACCACAGTCGGGCGATTCGCTTTGCGACTCGGCAGATCATCGACCTCATTCCGAAGGTCTATGACACCTTCCGCATCGCACGGATCATCCGGGAGGGTGGTGAACATCGGGAAGTCAAGATCAACCCGATGCAGGAACAAGCGGTCAGCGAGGTTCAGGGTGTCAACGGGAATGTGATCGAAAAGATTTACAACCCTGGCGTCGGCACCTACGACGTTTGCGTGGTGACCGGGCCTGGTTACGCGACGAAACGCCAACAGGCGCTCGACCAGATGGAAAATATCCTCAAGGCGAATCCGCAGCTTTGGGCGGTTGCGGGCGATTTGTTGGTCAAGAATATGGACTGGCCGGGCGCACAAGAGCTTGCCAGCCGGCTTCAGAAGGCGATTCCACCGAACTTGTTGGGCGACCCCTCGAAAGACCCTGCCCTTCAGGCGGCGCAACAACAGATTCAGCAATTGGGTCAGCAGCTTCAGCAGATGCACGGGATGTTGCAGAACGTACAGAATACGATGGAAGCGAAGGAAACGCAGATCAAGGAGTTCGGCGCGCAAATCAAGGCGTACGACGCCGAAACGCGCCGGATTGCTGCCATCGCGGCCGGAATGACCCCGGATGAAGTGCAAAGCATCGTGCTTCAGACGCTTCAAGCGGCCTTGCGAACCGGGGGTGTACAAGGTGCCCCGTCGATGCTTCCCACGCAGGAGGTTAACCAGTGAACAACACTCATATCGTCAATCCGTGCGGCAAAGCGGAATTCGCGGCGGCAAACGCCGCTTACACGAACGTTGCCGCCAGTGCGGGAACGTGGAACAAAGGACCGGATGCGGTTCTGGTATGGGCGACCACGAACGCCTACATCGAGGTAGGGGATAGCCCGACCGCAACCTCGGCCAGTACGCCGATTCCGGCGAACACGATCGTTCTGTTCAAGGTGCCGCCGGGTGTCACGGACACCTGGAGCGTGAGTGCGATACAAATCGCGGCCAACGGCACCGTATACGCGAAGCCGATCAATCAGGGGTAAACGATGGCAAATTACTATCTGTCTCCGGTTGCCGGTGCAGGAGCGCAGTTTTTCGATAACAATGGGGCTGTCGCGGCCGGCGGTGAACTTTACACGTATGCTGCTGGTACGACCACGCTTCAGACGACGTACACGACTTCTGCCGGCAACGTGGCAAACGCGAACCCGATCCTTCTGGATTCAGCGGGACGGGTTCCAAATGAAATCTGGTTCCCGGAAGGTCAAAATTTCAAGTTTGTTCTGCAAGTTCTGGTCAATGGTGCATGGTTGACGCTTTGGACGGCAGATAACATCTATGGGCTCGGGGATAACCTGTACGGGACTAGCGGTGCAGGTCAGGTTTCGACGACGAATGCCACGACGAACAGCATTTCGACGGCGGGCGGGATCAATGCGGTCGGCGCGGTGGCTGCTGGTTCGGCGGCGATTACGGGAGCGATCACGGGATCGTCAATATCCGTGTCGGGTGCCGTCACGGGTGCGTCGGCGGCCATTACGAACGGTATCACGGGAGCGTCGGTGTCTGTGTCAGGTGCGGTCACGGGCGCGTCAGCGGCGGTCACGGGTGCGGTAACGGCTGCTTCCGCATCGACTTCCGGGGCAATCAATGCCGGTTCGAGTCTTTCGGAAGCGGGAGCCGCGATTTCGACCAAATACCTCGGGGTTGCATCGCAAGCGGTAGACAGCGCGAAATTAGGTGGGACTGCGGCGGCTTCTTTTGCCCAGACAGCGAATCTTGCGGCGACTGATGACAGCACTTACTCCCGACTGACTCTCAACGGGGTGCAAATTCTTTTTCAGACGGCTTCCGTAACGACAGATGTTAACGGAAACGCTCAAATTAACTTTCCGGTGAATTTCTCGACGAAATGTTTAGGAGTTTTGGCAGTTCCGGGGGATAACAATGTTGCGGGTCTTACCGTGACGGTTGGATTCGGTTCGATCACGACGGCTTCCGTGAGTGTAACAACGAACAAGATCAGTACGACCGTACGTGTTACGATTGCCGCATTCGGGTACTAGGTCGGATTGCTTGACAGTTTTCGTGCTTTCCTGTAGGATGGCGTCAAATCGTACCGGCTCGAAGTAACCGGGCGTTTCTGATGAGGAAACAATGGACCGTTCCCGCACGCATTTGATCTTTCGTCCTGGCACCCGACAAATCTGGATTGGTTTCGAGGGTGAAAGCGGAGGTCAAAGCAGCGGGGATCAGACGACAGCGGACAATCCCGCGCCAACATCGGATATCCCGGCGAGTTCCGATGCTGCAACGACCGAAACGCCGGCCGGACAGACAACTCCTGCTACCGAGGTTCCCAAGACCTTCACGCAAGAGGAACTGGATGGCATTGTCGGGAAACGACTAGCCAAGGAACGCCGCAAGTGGGAACGCGATCAAGGCGGCGCGCAAGCGCAACCGAACACGCCAATCCCCTTGACCCCTGACCAATTTCAGAATCCGGCGGATTACGCAAGCGCATACGAACGCCAAATTCAGGAAGAGGTCAATCGGCGCGAAGCTGGCCGGCAACAAGCCGAAGTCGATAGCATTTTCGCTGACCGCGAAGAAGACGCCCGCGAGCGATACGATGATTACGATCAAATCGCACGGGGAAATCATCCGGTCACGAACGAAATGGCCCTCGCCATCAAGACTTCGGACAAAGGCCCCGATATCGCCTACTGGCTCGGTTCGAACCCCAAGGAGGCATCCCGCATTGCCGCCCTTCATCCGCTGCAACAAGCGCGAGAGATAGGGAAGATCGAGGCCAAATTGGCAAGCGAACCGCCCGTCAAGAAATCCACGTCTGCTCCGGCTCCCATTACCCCGGTCACGACCAACCGCACGCCGACTTCGGAATCCTACGACACGACGGACCCCCGTTCCATCGGAACCCTGTCTACGTCGGAATGGATTGCCCAGGAACAAGCTCGGGTGGCCAAACGATTGTCCCGCTGAAAGTCTGAATCCGCTGAAAGGATTGGTCCGTGTCGAATTCCATCCTCACAATCGACATGATCACCCGGAAATCCTTGCAAATCTTGGAAAACCGGCTGGTCATCGCTCGGAACTGCAATCGGCAGTACGACAAGAGTTTCGCGGAAAAGGGCGCCAAGATCGGCTCGACCCTTCGCATCCGGCTCCCGAACCGCTACCTGGTCAGCAACGGGCCTGCCCTGGTCGTTCAAGACGAAAACGAACAGGACACCACGCTTTCCGTGTCGAGTCAGAAGCACATCGGTATCAACTTTACGACCGCCGAACTGGCTCTCTCGATGGACGACTTCTCGGAGCGCTTCCTCGAACCCGCGATTAGCCAGCTTGCCGCCAGCATCGACAACGACGTGGCCAACGCTTTCAGCGCCATTGGTCAGTCAGTCGGCACGCCGGGCACGACGCCCGCCTCGGCCTTGGTGC
This sequence comes from Patescibacteria group bacterium, assembly GCA_018970245.1. Taxonomy (GTDB): domain Bacteria; phylum Patescibacteriota; class Minisyncoccia; order Phycocordibacterales; family PALSA-1337; genus C7867-002. The sequence continues at coordinate 27,491 of JAGWWT010000012.1, read as the reverse complement.
TCCTTCAAGCGCACCAAAAGATCGATGAAGCCGCCGGCCCGCGTCAGGAACGGTATGGCACAGTCAATCCGGCCGCGAACGCCTCGTTGGTGGACGGGCTTAAGGGCCTGTTCAACCCGACCGACACGCTCTCCAAGCAGTTCAAGGAAGGGCTGATGGGCGAGCGCGTGCTGGGGTTCGAAGAGTTCAGCATGTCGCAATCCATTCAGCAGTTCACCACGGGCTCCCGCACGGCCGGCGCGACGGTCACGACGACCTCCAAGAACGGCGACACGTCGATCGCGATCACGACGAACGGTGCGACCGACACGATCAAGAAAGGCGACGTGTTCACGATCGCCGGAACGAACAAGGTCAACCCACAGACGCGCCAATCGACCGGCTCCCTGTTTCAGTTCGTCGCGACGGCGGATGCCACGGCTTCCGGGAGTGCCGCAACCGTCAAGGTGGCCGCGATCTACGACAACACTTCGGCTTTGGCGACCGTGGACACGCTTCCGGCGGCAACCTCGGCCGTGACCTGGCTCGGAGCGGCGTCAACGACCTACCCGCAGAACCTCATCTATCACAAGAACGCTATCGCGCTTGCCACGGCAGACCTCGAAATGCCGCAGGGAGTCGATATGGCGGCGCGGGCGAACCACAACGGGATCAGTCTTCGCATCGTGCGGCAGTACGATATCAACAACGACCGTATGCCGTGCCGCGTGGATGTGCTCTACGGGTACGGGGTCATCCGGCCCGAACTGGCTTGCCGGCTTTGGGGCTAACCGCACGACGAAAGGATCGGTGAACTTCCATGACTTTTCCCGCAGTCTCCGGCGGTGGCCTTCAGACTCGCGCCGCGAATTCCGGCGAACCTCTACTTTTCGCACAAGGCGCGGAAACGGCATACACGGACGTAGCGACCCTCAAGGCGGCTGACCTGATGGCCGGCATCATCACGTTCAACAATGGCGCCGGCAAGAACCTTACCTTGCCGCTGGCGACGGACCTCGATGCGGCCTTGACCAATGCCCAGAACGCCAACATCGCGTTCGATTTCTTCGTCATCGGTCTTGGCGCGGGCACCGCGACGGTCGTCACGAACACAGGTTGGACGACGACGGGCGCCCTGACGACCGCGCAGAACACGGCGACGCACTACCGCGTGCGACGGACGGGCACAGCAGCGTACACCCTCTACCGGATCGCTGGCTAGAAAGGGAACTGACATGGCGAACAGCAAGCCAACCGGGGTCGCATTCGCTGATCCCGACTTCGACTCCCTTTCCCTCGCCGGAACGCCAGTGACGGCAACAGCGGCCGAACTCAACACGGTTCATGGGATGACCGCGACAACGGCCGAAATCGACGTGCTCCACGGGGTGACGGCGGGTACCGTGGCTGCTTCCAAGGCGGTCGTGGTGGACGCGAACAAGCGTGCGGATGCCCTGGTTATCGGCACGCTCTCCCTCGGAGCGGGTGCGGGAACGGCGGTGACGGCGACGGCAGCCGAATTGAATGTCCTGCATAGCGTGGTGGCTGGCACCGTGGCCGTTTCCTCGGCCCTGGTCGTAGACGCGAACAAGCGGCTCGATACCTTGGTGTTGGGCACGCTCAACCTCGGCGCGGCTGGCGGAACGGCGGTGACGGCGACGGCACCGGAAATCAACGTCTTGCACGGGGTGACGGCTGGCACCACGCTAGCGTCTGGCGCGGTTGTCGTGGACGCGAACAAGCGAACGGACGCACTGGTCCTTGGGACGCTCTCCCTTGGAGCGGGCGCGGGAACAGCAGTCACGGCGACGGCACCGGAAATCAACGTCTTGCACGGGGTGACGGCGGGAACGGCGGCAGCATCGAGTGCGACCGTACTCGATGCCAGCAAGCAGCTTGACGTGCGCGACACGAAGACCGCGTTCAAGTTGAACGCGGTGGACGTGTTCGGCGTGCTCGGTGCCGGCAAGAGCGACCGTGTTCCGAAGATCGCGAAGCTGACAGCGAACGGCGGCACGGACACCGGCGGCGGTATCACGTCGTGGGTGAACCCGGAAGCCGGCGCGATCATGATCATGCGGTGCTGGCTCGACGTGACGACCGTCGCGACCGGGGTTTGCACCGTCTCTGTAGGTACCACGGCCGTTTCTGGTACGACCTTGGCAAACAATTTGCTGAACGGTCAGGACACGCATTCAGCGACCGGAGTGTTCAACTACAACCCGCCGGCGGTCATCCGTCTTGCGGCTGGCGCGTGGGTCACGGCTTCGACGGCAACTGGCGCATCGGGAGGTCAGGTGGCCAACCTCTACATCGAGTACATCAACATCTAGGTCATGGCTACGATCTACTTGCGGCATGAAGTGCATGGCACCAAGGTAGCCATCGCGGAAGAGGAAGCGCTTTCCGACGAATCAAACGGATGGGAGCGCTACATGCTGGATGATGATCGCGAAGAGGATGACGTACCGGCGTTCTTGTCGCCAAGGCGGAAGGGTGGCCGATCGAAGCGGACGGAATAGGTGTCCACGACAGCAAGCGACCAGATCAATCGAGCACTAAGACTGCTTGGTGTTTTGGCAGAAGGCGAGACGCCTTCCAATGCGACCTCGCAAGATGCCTTGCTGGCCTTGAATCAGATGCTCGATTCGTGGAACACGGAGCGCTTGTCGGTCTTCTGTACGCAGGACCAGGCGGTGACGTGGCCGGCGAGCACGGCGAGCGGGACATTGGGACCGAGCGGAACGCTTGGAAACAACCTGATACGACCGGTGAAGCTCGACGATGCTACGTATTTCATGGACACGGGGACCGGCGTCAGCTTCGGGATTCGGTTGATCAATCAGGAACAGTACGACGGGGTTGCGGTGAAAACGATCACGTCTACCTATCCCGAAGTTCTGTTCTACAACCCGACCTATCCCAATGGCACCGTGACCTTGTTCCCCGTGCCGACAGGGGCGATTCAGTTCCATTTCATCAGCGTCCTTGAATTGACGCAACCGGCCCTCCTGACGACGGCTTTAATGCTTCCTGACGGCTATCTGCGGGCCTTCGCGTACAACCTCGCGCTTGAAATTGCACCGGAGTTTGGGGTCGAACCGTCTCCTACGATCAAATCGATCGCGATTGCCAGCAAGCGGGATATCAAGCGGATCAACGACCCGGAAGACGTAATGGCGATGCCCTATCAGTTGATCGCGACTCACAAACGATATAACATTTATTCCGGGAACTTCTGATGAAGACCCCGATCCTCGGGCAAACGTATGTGGCGCGAAGCGTAAACGCGGCGGCCTCGCGAATGGTCAACCTTTTCCCGGAGTTTGTCCCCGATGGGGGAAAAGAACCGGCTTTCTTGATGCGAGCGCCCGGTCTTACTTTGAAGGTGACGTTTGGCGCGGGAGGACCGATTCAGGCATTGCACGCGCTTGGAAATTGGCTTTACGTGGTCGCTCACGGAACTTTATACAAGGTTGACAAGAACAATTCGGGTTCACAAATTGGTGTTTTGACTGTTGATAATCTGGGTCCGGTGAGTATCGCAGACAATGGTCAAAGTCTTTTCATTGCTTGCGGCAGTACCGCATGGGTTTATAACACGGTTACGTCCGTTTTGAGTCAGATTACGACTAGTGGATTTCCGGGTGCTTCGACTGTTACGTTTATGGATGGGTATTTCGTTTACAACGTCGCTGGAACCGTAGACGTGTATAGTACGGATTATTTCCCGGCAACAGGATATGATGCGGCAATGGTGGGGGCTGCCTTGGCGACTTCGGATAACGTGGTAGCCGTGAAGGCAGACCACGATGAAATCTGGGTGTTCAAGGAAAGAAGTACGCAGGTTTGGTACAATCAGGGAGGAACCGGCTTTCCGTTTTCTGTTATTCAGGGAAGCACGAATGAAATTGGTTGTGCGGCAGCATTTTCGGTTACAAAACTCGACAATACTCTTTTCTGGCTTGGACGGGATATCAATGGTCAGGGTATCGTTTATCGGGCGAACGGATATGCGGGCGAACGGGTATCAACGCACGCGGTTGAATGGCATATTCAATCGTATTCGACGATTTCCGACGCGATTGGGTATGGCTATCAACAAGACGGCCATACCTTCTACGTGTTGACCTTCCCAAGTGGGAATGCGACGTGGGTTTACGACGTTTCGACCGGAATGTGGCACGAACGGGGCAATTTTTCAGCCGGTGTTTTCGGGCGTCATTTGGGGAATTGTCACGCTTTCTTCAACGGACTGAACTACGTCGGGGATTACCAAAATGGTAATCTATACGTTCTGGATTCGACTGTTTATCAGGACAACGGTGCTATTCAGAAATGGCTTCGGTCTTGGCGCGCACTTCCGACTGACCAAGATGACCTTTCGCGGGCTTTCAGGAAAAACCTCGGAATTCCTGGTGTCGATTTCAAGCGGACGGCTCACCATAGTTTGCAGCTTGATTGTGAGAGTGGTGTCGGGCTTTCGGATGGCACTTCCCCGCAAGTAATGTTGCGGTGGTCGGACGATGGGGGGCATACCTGGTCGCAAGAACATTGGGCTTCGATGGGTGCGGTCGGGAACTACGGTCAGCGCGTGATCTGGCGACGCCTCGGGATGACTCGGAAGATTCGTGATCGAGTTTACGAAGTGTCGGGTACGGACGCGGTGAAAATCGCGATTATCGGCGCCGAATTGCAGTTGAGCGGCACCGATGCCTAACGCTGCCCTGATTACGCCTCACGCACCGTTCGTCGATCTGACAACCGGGAAAGTGAATCGGGAATGGTTCCGATTCTTGAATGCGATGAGCCAGCTTTTAGGCGGCGGTGCATCCGTTTCTTCTTTGAGCACACTTCAAACGGATATCAACACCATTGATTCGAACATTGCCACGGCAAACTCGAACATTGCCACGGCAAACTCGAACATTGCCACCATCAATTCGGAAATCACGACTATCAATTCGGAAATCACGACCATCAACTCCAAACTAGCGGCTACCAAAGGAACCGTTTACAAGTTCAATGGAAAATCGAGCCCGTTTTCAATTTCACTTAGCAATTACCCGACTTCGATAGACTGCCTCTCTCTTGTTGCGGGAACTTATACGAAAGTGGGAATCGGATGGACGATGGATTCGTCGTTCAACGTCACTTTCGATACCGGCGGTGATTCTTTCACGGGTGCGATTGTGATTGCGACGGTGGCCAACTAATGAATCAATTTCTTGGTCCACTGAACTCGCAAGGGGCCATTTCCGCCGGTTATGAAGTCAACGGAACTTCTGTTGTTGATAAGAACGGCAATTGGGTAGGTCCAGTTATCCCGCTTGCTGAAGGTGGAACGGCGGCGGCACTCACGGCCAACAACGGCGGTATCTTCTATTCGACCGCGACAGCGGGTGCCATTCTGGCCGGAACGGCGACAGCCGGGAAAGCATTGCTTTCGGGTGCGACAGGTGCCCCGTCCTGGTCTACCCCTACCTATCCCTCGGCTTCCGGGAATGCGGGTCAGATTATCCGTAGCGACGGAACCAACAACGTTTACACGACGGCGACCTACCCGGCTACCACGACCAACAAGCGGCTTCTCGCAAGCACGGCTGACAATGTGATAGGGGAAGTCGCGACGGCGAACTACGGGCTTCTGAACACCGATTCCGGCGGGGCGCCGTCCGTGACCGCGACGCCGGTAGTTGGGATGAACCTAACGATTGGGGGGACCGGCCCGGCGGCTGACGGTGCTCTCAAGCTGGCCGGTAAGACCTCGGGGACCGTCACGGTCACGGTAGCCGACGCGGCGGGCACCTGGACGGCTACCCTACCCACCTCGGCCGGCAACGCGAATCAAATCTTGCAGACCGATGGGAACGGCGTCTTGTCGTGGGTGAACACGGCTGCCAATCCGATGACCGGACCCGGCGATATGATCTATGGCGGGGTTGCGGGCGTAGAAACGCGATTGGCAGCAACGGCCACGGCGAACCTTGCTTTAGTGTCTGGCGCGAATGCTGCCCCGTCGTGGTGGGTTCCGACGCAGGGTTCGATCATCTTCGCGGGCGCGTCAGGGGCGCTCGCACAAGATAACGCTCAACTTTTCTGGGATGACACGAATCATCGACTCGGAATTGGAACTGCGACCCCGGGTTTTACACTTGATATAGAAGCAGCACCTACTACTACTACTGGGTTTATTATGGCGAAAGGTAAAAACGCTATTAACCCTTCTGGTGCGTCAAGTAGTACATACACCGCTATTGAAGGATGGACACAGAATAGTTCAGCACAGTCAATCACAGGGTATGCGATTGGAATATACGGAATTGCGGAAAACGTTGCGACTAGTGGCACATTTGGCAACGCGTATGCAAGTTCTGCAATATCAAAGCAAACTGGAAACGGCGGAACGATAACAAACGCTCATACGTTTGATGGTTATGTGGAAGCTGACACGGGTGGCACGATTACGAATGCTGCCATTTTCTACGGACATACACCTATCATTACAGGGACCATCACAAACGCTTATGGACTCTATCTTGAGGCCATAACTGGAGCGACGACAAACTATTCCATTTATTCGGCGGGTGGTCAAAGTTACCACGCGGGAAACTGGCTACAACCGCAAACGGCAACCGGGAATCAAGGACCGAATGTTCAACAGGTAGACCAGTGGATAGATTCGGTTATTTCCGGCCTTCTGCCTACAACTCCGTCTCCCGCTAGTGCCACAATGACGACTCCTAGCGGGTATGCGGTTGTCAAAGGTGCGCGAGTTGTTGCCACGTCTACAGCGGTCACGTATCCCGCTTCGCAGGATGTTTACGTCGATATTTCAGACGCGGTTCCCTTTTCGGTGTCGGCGTCTAAGACGGTCACGACCGGCGCGGTAACGACAGATGGAAATTACACCTATACATCGGTTGCGAACAACGCGAATGCACCTGTCGTTGCGGCAAACTCGATTCGACTGTTCAAGGTGGTGTCAGGTGCGGCGGGAAGTCAGACGGGCACGAATCAATCAGGAGATACGACACATACGGAAGGTGGAAATCCGCAATACTCGATTTCGGGCGGAACGGCCGGCAATAGTTACACTCTGCAAGTTGCTGGCTTCCCGAATGCTGGAACCATATCCTGGAACGGAGTTGCATCGGCTGGGTCGCCTTATAATGGGTGGCCGACTTCTACCCAGATCACGATCAATGGCGGCGCGGGCGCGGGCACTATCACGTTCACGACTGAAAATACGGGTCCGGGTCCGAACACGTACAACGATACAATTCTGATCAATTCGGGGTCATCAAGTGTTACCAGTGTTACCGATCTTCGACCCTTACCGGAAGTCACGCCGGATCGATCTTTCGGTATCGCGCTACCGGCTCCGACGAATGGGGCAGCTTCGACATCGGCTGGCGGCGGCGGATGGGGTGCGACCGGGAACTACTACTACAAGGTCACGGCGGGCGACGGGACCGGGGAAACGGTCGGCAGCGTCGAATTCAGCGTGAATGTTTCGGCCACGACCCAGACGGTGAACCTATCGTGGAATCCGGTGTCAGGAGCGACGCAATACACGGTCTATCGTACGACCTCTTCCGGGGTCTACGGGACGGCAACCCTGGTTAAAACGTTGACGGGCACCGCGACGGCGGGAACGTCGATTACGACCTCGGACACGGGCACGGCGACGACAGCGGGATTCCCACCGGCCACGACAAACGCATACGGCACCATTTTCCCGGCTCCGGGGGCTTCTACGCCCGCTAATGCGTGGAACGTGGCCACGTCAACAGCGACAAGCGGAACAATTATCGGTCTGAACTCGGTTCTTCGGGCAAGTCCGGGTGCGGGTTCAACCGGAACGTTTTACGCGCTTGAGGGATATGGCTACGGGAATTCGAATCAGAACGTAACTAGTCTTTCGGGGATTTTCGCATTAGGTGAAAATGCGTCTTCATCGGCCACTTTGACCAATCTTTACGGTGTTATCTCGCACGCTTTGCAATCTGGCGCGGGAACTACAACGAATGCTCACGCTGTAGATGCGATTGTTCAAGCGACAGCGGGAACGATAACGGCATCATCCGGGATTTACGTGCATAACCCTACAGGTGGTGGCACAATCACGACCAATTACGGTCTTTATCTTGAAAATCAGACAACCGGCGCAACGAATTGGGCGATTTATTCGGCGGGCGGCGCGAGTTATCATGCAGGGAAATTGCTTCTTGGGTCCACGGTTGACCATTCTTCCGAGCAATTACAGGTTACGGGGAGTTCATACTTAAATGGTGATGTTGCTATGGTGGGCGCACTTTCAGGTGTTACTAACTTTTCTTCCAACGGAAATTTATCAATTGACGGAATGACAGACGGAGGTAGTTATTTTCATGGAACCCTTTTCGGGGCATTGTCGATAAAATTCGAACAAGATAGGGCGGCAGGCGCCGATTCGGCACCGAACGGAGATGGAACATATTTCGGGTTTTATCAGCGCAGTGGCGGATCGTATTCGAATAATTCGAGGTTTGGTGGGGTTACTGATTCAGGGGGTTCCGACTCTGGCCGTTTGGAATTCTATACTAAGACTAGCGGCCAAGCTATTGTAGAAACAATGCGATTGAATTCAGCAGGACAATTGATTCTCAAAACTAGTGGTTCTGGTTTGTCGATTAAAACAGGAGTTAATTGTAAGATGGGTACTGGAACGCTTACTGCTGGTTCCGCGACTATTTCAACGACTGCTGTTACAGCAAATTCAATAATTTTCCTTACAGATACCCAAGCGGGTGTCGCAAATTTAGGAGTTCTTACCGTTAAGACTATTACCGGTGGTGTTAGTTTCGTGGTAGAAAGCAGTAATGCCAGTGATACCAGTACATTTAACTGGATCATTTTCGAACCGTCTTAAAGAAAGGAAATTCAAAATGGAAAAGATCGAAAAACTCATCGCGGAAGCGAAGACCGTCAAGGAAAATCTCCTTGCCCAGATCAATTTCGTGGCCGGGCGTCTCGCGGCATACGAAGAAATGCAGGCGGAAGCCACCAAGGCGGCGACCCCCTTGAACGACGGCGACCAACCGTAGTATACTCGGGCATCCCGCGTCCCTAGAGGAAACTCAATGGGTTGGACCGACTTCATCATTCCCGGTCTTGAAACGGCCGGTGGTCTTGGTTTGGCCGCTGCTGGCATTCTGGGTACACCATTTACGGCTGGCGGCAGTATCCCGTTGATTGTGGCTGGCGCGGGAATGACAATGGGTGGTTTACAGGGAATCGCGTCTCAAAACGCCGCACAGACGGAAGCAAACGCCGCTACCCAAGCTGCCCAAACCCAGGCGGGCGCGGGCAAAGCGGCAATCAACGCGCTAAGCACCGCGAATACGAATTCGGTCAATGCACTGGGCACCGCGAACACGAACGCGATCAATGCTTTTACGGGCGCTTTGAACCGTCAGGTGGGGATCGAACAACCCTATCTGACGGCCGGCAACAATGCCCTGAATAGCTTGAGCGGAATGCAGTTCAATCCGGGCAACTTCTTCGAAAGTCCGGGCTACCAGTGGAGCCTACAGCAAGGGCTCAAGGGCATTCAGGCAAACGGTGCGGCGCAAGGTGGCCTCATGTCGTCATCTACGATGCAGGCAATGGGACGATACGCGCAAGGATTGGCTGCCCAAGACTACTCTGACTGGTTCAACCGAGCCTTCTCACGCTATCAAGCGAACCTGCAACCCTTGGAAGCGCAAGCCGGGTACGGCGCGCAGGCGGCCGGGCAACTCGGAACCGCACTTAGCGCGTACGGCAGTGGGCTAGGCAGTCTGTACAGGGATCTCGGCCAGAACCTTGCAAACGTGTACGGTTCGTACGGTCAGAACGTCGGGAACGTTCTGACCGGCGTAGGTCAATCGACTGCTTCTGGCCAAATCGGGGTCGCAAACGCTCAAGCCGGCGGTCTAATCGGGTCTGCGAACGCACTGAACAGCGGTGTTAGCAATGGGATCAACTCTTACGTCAGTGCGAATTTGCTGAACAAACTGCTTTCGCAGAATCCGACGAACCCTCAACCGCAGCAAGCCCCTTCGAATCAATCGACTTACATTCCGCTTGGTCAGATGGGATATCCGACAACCCCGATCGGTGGTCCGGTGGTGTCTCCCCCACCTGTATACGATCAATCTCCGGTTGCGCCTCCTGTCCCGCAGGCGCAACCGTGGTTGAACGATTACTACCTGACGGGCAGTTAGACGATGAATACTCTCAACACTGACATTCTGACGCAGGTTCAGCCACCGCAGATTGCGGACCCGCTTCAGAAGTACGGGGAGTTCTTGAGCGCACAAGGCGCGATGACGCAGAACGCAATGGCACAGAACCAGTTGAACATCGCGAACTCCTTGAACCAGGCGTACAAGACACCAGGTGTTATCAACCCGGATGGCACGATCAATTTGAACATGATTGGTGGGCAGCTTGCACAAGCGGGAGCCGGGTCTGCGATTCCGCAGGTTTACCAGGCGAACCTCGAAATTCAGAAGACACGGGCGGATATCGCCAAAACGCAGGTAGAATCTCTCTTGCCGGGCATTGAGACGGCAAAGAATCAGCTTGCTCAAATCCCGATGATGCAGCCCGACGACAAAGGCCAGTACGACCAAACGCAATTTCAGAATACCGCTGACGCCGTTCTGAACTGGCATAAGAGCGTGAGCGCTCCCCTTCTTTCGCACCTTTACGGTGCGATGGGGATGGGAAGCGACCAGGTTCAAGCACAAACGGAACTCGATGACGAAAAACTGAATGCTGCCATCGCACAAGGCCCGGATGCGCTGAACCAGTACATGCGTTCGACGATGTTAGGCGCCGAAAACATGCTCAAGAGCGCTCGGCCGAACGTCGTCAATCAAGGCAACCAAGAAGTCGTTACCGCACTACCCGCCTATGTCGGCGGTCAAACGCAACAATCGACGCCATTCAAGGTGTCTTTGAGCCCAGAAGCCTTAACTTCCAACTTGGCACGCATCGAATCCGCAAAGATCCTTGCGGCGGCGGGGATTCAAGGCAGACGGATATCCGCGAATGCCGAAATACAAAGCGCTCGAATCGGAGCGGGTGCCAAGGTTCAGGCGACCAGAATGGAACAGCAAGGGGCAATGAGTCGTTTGCAAGCGGTCGCTGGCAACAAGATCCTCGAACCGTTGTACGGGGCAGCGAAGACCGCGAACATCACGATCGGGAACATTAACGAAGCCCTCGGACTATTGAACAGCGGTCAGGTCTTCACGGGAGCGGGCGCCGAATTGAGTTTGCAGGGTGCGCGAGTGCTCAAGGCCCTTGGCGTGTCGGACGCGGCAACCGGAAAAATTGCGAACACCCAAATCCTCGCGAAAGAACTGGCAACAAACATCATGTCCACAGTGGCGGCGGGTGGAATGTCTCGATCTTCGTTCCGATACCTTGCCGGGCCGGAATTGAGTTTGCTCAATCAGGCGACCTTGAGCAAGGTATCGTTCGATGCGGGCGCCCTTACGCGAATGTTGAACCTGTACAAGCGTATGGCCCAGTACAACGTGAGCGTCTATAACGACACCCTTGGTCAAATGTCGCCGATTACGCAAGGTAATCTCGATTTCAAACCGCTTGAGATGCCATCCGAAGATCAGTCGCTTAACGGTCTTGGGCTAGCTCCCGGAACCGTGGAAGACGGTTACATCTTCAATGGCGGCGACCCTGGCAATCCGTCAAGCTGGTCGAAGGTAACGAAATGACCGCACCGGCAGAAGGACCGTGGAGGAAGTACCAGGCGGCGACGGACCCGGACAGTAGCGCCTCGGTCGAACCCGCACCGGCTCCCGCAGTTCAAGAACCGTGGACGCGCTATCAGATACCCCCGACGACTCCAACTCCGGCTCCACAACCTGCGTCAACCGACGTTCCACTTTCGCAGGTTCCCGGTCAAGCGGTTCAACATGTCATCCCAAGCGCGGTGAAACTCGGAACGGGGATGCTGACTGCCCTTCAACATCCGATCAAAACGGTGGAAGGGCTCGGAAGCGCGGCGGCGGGCGCGGTGCTCAAAGGTCTTACACCCCAAGCGCAACAGGCCATTGGTGAGTTCGTACGAAATCCGGGTGCCATCGCACACGCCATTTCGAGTGCGAACGCCATCGGGGGAATGTACGCACAGCGCTACGGGAATCCCCAGCGAGTCATGAACACGATTGCGAACGACCCGATGGGCTTCCTTGCCGACGCCTCAACCTTGTTGACGGGGGGAGAAGCCGTTGCGGGCGGCGCGGCGCGGGTAGCGGACGTTGCCGGGATGGCCCGGACTGCGGGTGCCACGAATGCCCTTTCGACGGGACTTCGGGTGGCCGGGAACGTGTCGAATCCGATGAACGCCCTTAGCTTGCCCGCAAGCGTGATCGGACACGGACTCGGGTATGGGTACAATATGGCGGCAATCGGACCAAAGGGGATGACCTACCTGCGTGCCGTGGATGAGCGGGGACCGGCAGTTCTGACAGCCCTTCAGAACGTAGGGGCTCATCAGATCGTACCGGGGAGTCTACCGACCGCAGCGGAAGCGGCTTCCCCGGCGGCCGCGACGCGCTTTTCCGCGATGGGCGACCAGGCGGCGCAAACGTTGCCCGATGAATACTACCAGCGGCTTCAAGACCAGAACGCGGCACGTATCGCGCAGGTTCAACAGGTAGGTCGGACACCGGCTGATTTGCAGAATGCGCGGAATTTGCGCCAACTCGCCAGCAATTTCAATTACGGGGTAGCTGATACCGCCGTCATCCCACTCGATGCAGATTTTCAAGCTCTCGCTCAACGGCCCGCTATCGCGTCCGCGATTCGGGAAGCGCAGACCATTGCGGCGAATCGTAACGAAAGCCTTTGGGACGCGACAACGGGCGCCTTGACCGGGCGCGGTGCTCATTTGATCAAGACGGCTCTTGACGACGCGGTGACGCCAAACGCGACAACCACAAACGCACGAAACGCGAATGCCGCCATTGAATCCGCCCGTGGTGATTATCTCAACTGGTTGGAAGACCGTAATCCGGCATATCGGACAGCCCGGAACGCTCACGCCATCATGAGCCAACCGATCAATCAGATGGAAGTCGGACAGTACCTCGAAGGGCAGTTGACACCGGCTCTCGGGGAAGGGACAGCCACGCAACGGGCGACGCGCTATGTTGGAGCCCTGGACAATGCCCCGACGACCATTCGGCGGGCGACAAACGGCGCACCGCGCTTTCAAACTCTCGACCAGATCCTTACCCCGGTGCAACTCGACCAATTGAATTCGGTTCGAGACGACCTCTCCCGTGCCAAGACGACCGAACAACAGGTCATGGCTGCCAGCGGCTCGGGTCCGAATCCGGCGCGGGTGGGAAGTGACACCATCGGCGGCCTAAAGATCAACCTGCTGAACCCGATTGCGACCGTCGCGAATCGCGTTTTTCAGATTGGCGCGGGACGTTTGAACCGGGCCATGTCGATTCAGATTGCCACGGAAATGCTCAATCCCGAACTCGCCGCCAATGTCCTTCAGCGAGCACTCGGGCGGCAAGCAGTCGGACAAGCTATCGGGCACGGTGCTCAAGCGGCCGGAGCCGTCGTGACCCGTGCGCCGGCCGTCTACAACGTTCTGGCGGACCCCCAAACATCGAACGCTCTCTTGAGGTAGCCGTGTCACCTACTGACCGTTTGAACTGGCATCTGTCTTATGAAGAATGGGCAGACCTCCGGGAAGAGGTCAGTGCCATCCATCAGAAGGTACAGGTTCGCCTTGCGGTAGTCGAAACGTACCTGCGAATACTGGGGGTCGCCATTCTGGCGATCATCCCCGCTGTCATTTTTCAGGTGGGAAATCACCTTTGGAAGACCCATTGAAGGATTGCGGAGGAGCCGTTGCCGAAAAGGTAGCGGCGGTACTCGGATCGTGGTGGTTCCTCGGCATTCAGACAGTCGCTATCGGTGTCTGGATGACGTGGAATGCCTTTCCGGGCCACGAACACCCGGACCCCTATCCCTTCATTCTGCTGAACCTCGCCTTGTCCCTGCAAGCGGCCTATGCGGGTCCACTGCTTTTGCAAGCCAGCAACCGGGTAGAAGCGCGTGACCGGAAGGCCGCCGAACATCGCGGTGAACTACAGGAACTCATCGAGCGGGAAGTTCGGGGGATTGCGATCGAAATCGCGAAAGTGCGGGCGGATGGATTGGATCTTTAAGCTGGCCCGCTGGGTTTGGCATTACTTCACGGGAGGATTGTGGTGAATCGCGCCGAACTGGAAGCCCGGAATCCCGGCTGGCTTGAAAAGGCGGCTCTTGCTGCCCAGCACGCGGCCGAGTCCGTTCATGGTCGAATTCTGGTGAGTACGTTGCTGGCCCAGATGATCGATGAAAGCAACGACGGGCGCAACGAACCCGGCGACAATGCCCTCGGGATCAAGGCGACCCCGAACTGGCACGGGGAAACGGAGACGTTCACCACCCACGAATATATCCACGGACGCGAGGTTCAACTGAAAGCCGTGTTCCGCAAGTACCCCTCGATCGAGGATTGCGCCAAGGACTACGCGCACCTTCTGATTCGCCTTCCCGTGTACGCGCCGGCTCTTGCGATGATTGTCGGGCGTGACCCGGCGGAAAATGTCGATTACCTCGGACGCATCATGCCCTTGCGCGAGGCGTATACTCGAAAAATCGCCTCGGTGTACGCGACGAACCCACTGTACGGGGATGACCTAGTGTACCTCATCCGGGAATGCGTCCTGCAAGGGTTTGAGTTGCACCGATGACCGTTCAGATTCCCTCTTGGTGGCCAGCAATGGCCGCATCCCTTACTGCCATTGCAGCCCACATTCCGGGCTACCTGGCACGCTTGAAAGGACCGAAGATGACTCCTTCACAGTTCGCCCGTTATGCGACCGGCGTAGTCAAGATCGCGGAACTCGCGGCGACCCTGGCCACGGAACAGGACGAAAGCAAGCCGCAGACCGAGCGGGTTCAGGAAGAAGTCGCCAGCGTTTGCGAGGCGGCGCCATCCATCCTGGTCGCCTTCGGCGCACCCAGCGATCTCGCGAACGATCTGGCGTTGCCGGAAGTCGTGGCCGCCGCGCAGGCCCTAGCAGGGTTGGCCGAAGTGCTCATCGCGAAGTCCGCGCCGGCAAACCCTACCCCACCTTCCCCATAGGAAGCGTTCCTATCTGGGTCTGATCGCCCCTTCTAGAAAGCCCTAGAAGGGGCATTAAACGTTAGGCGGGTAGTCCGGCAGGCGTGAGTCAATTTCACCCGGCTTCCTGGTCATCCTGGACGCCATAGCGCGGGCTTTTACTTGGTGGACCGTGATATGTTTCGGGCACCGTTCCGGCGGTCGGCTGAATCGATGACGGGTTATCGGTCGCCAGGTAAAGTAATTTCCGCGACCGTTACGGCAGTCGGGACAACGGACCCGGATGGCGGCGCGGCTCACGGTTCTATCTTCGGGCTGAAGTATTCGTGCATGATTTTGTGTTTGCACCACTCCAATGCACCCATAATAAGGGAAGGGTCTATCTTATCTGGCGTATCCCATTGAAAATCGTCACCTTTCCGTGTAATTGTCACGGTAAAGTCACCGTGACGCATTGTGGTGGTCTTTGCACCCTTTAATGTTGTCAATTTTGGCTTCGTGTCCTTCACGATTCCCTCCTAACGTAGCATTCGGCCGCGATATCGACGTTGCAGCGGTGTACGACCAAATGGATAACGCAGACTGCCGGTAATGGCCGGTCAATCTCGAAGTCTTTGGGTGCCTTGCAGTCTCCCGATTCGGCACGGAAGACGCAGGGAAGTGGTAATTCATCCATCTTAACCCCCTTTGCTCAAGCGATACTGCTTGATGGCGTTTCGGAGCCCGGTCTGGGTGGTCGCCTTGTCGTCAAGGGCTTGTGCTTGTGCCTGGTCGAGCGTCTTGCCCATCAAGATACGATGACAGACGGTAGGCTTTCCCTGCCCTTGGCGCCGCAAGCGAGCATTGAACTGGTCGTACAGGTCAAGGCTCCAATTGAGCCCGTACCAGACAGCCGTATGGCCTCCCTGCTGAAGCCCGTCGATTCCGTGGCCCATTGATGCCGGATGACCGATCATCAAGGGGCAATCCTTCGCTTGCCAGCGTTTCATGGCCTCGCGCAAGCTGCTTTCAGAATGGCAATCGGTCAGGTTGATAGGCGAGAGACTAGCAAAGCGTTTCAGGATGCGTTCAGCATCCGAGCGGTAAGCGTAGGAACACAGAACCGGGTTCCCTTGGGCCTCATCCAAGATATCTTCCAAAGCATCGAGTTTGATATCGTGGATAGGTTCCCAAATCGGCAACCCGGCGATCGGGTAGACGGCTCCGTTTGCGAATTGAAGGCATTTGTTTGTGAGAGACGCTTGATTGAACAGTTCGACTGTTTTTCCGCTATCGAGCGCCAGGAAGAATTCCCGTTCCATTTGTTCGTAGCGTGCCCGTAGTTCAGGCGGCATTTCGACTTCGACGTTGTTGACGATCAAATCGGGAAGCGGGTTGTAATCAGCCGCCGACATTTCGAGCGTGATATCCCCGATCAGGTCTTTGATGCGGTCTTCGGTATCCGGGTAGGGCTTTTCGAGATAGGGTCCGACCTTGAAGTAGAAGCGCGTTTTGAACGCCGTCTTGCTGGTACCAAGCCGTTGACCTTCATCCACGACCAGGTATTGGCCGTGAAGGTCTTTATAGCCGTTGCTGGCTGGCGTTCCGGTCAAGCCGGTTTTCCAAACGAAGGAAGTCATAATCTTACGAAACGCCTTGACCCGCTCCGTAGAAGAATTCTTCATCTTACTGATTTCGTCCCAAACAATTCCGTTGAAGGGCAACGGTCGATGTTTCTTGACGAAATACGTGTTCAGGTTTTCCGAAAGCCATCGTAGGTTTTCATAGTTCATCAAATAGATATCAGCTTCGCGCAGAAGGGCGCGGGTTCGCTGGTCTTTCGTTCCGGCAACTACGCTGAAACGAAGGTGTTTCGTATGACTCCACTTTTCGGCTTCCTGGCGCCAGACAAGCCGAATGACGCGGATAGGTGCGATGATAAGGACGCCGGTTAGCCATTTAGCCGCCAGAAGATGCGCGATGCTACTTAGCGTGATAACCGTCTTCCCAAGGCCCATATCGAGCCAAAGCATCGACTCGGGATGGCTGCATTGGAAATTGACGGCTTTCTTTTGGTAGCCGTGTAGAAGGTCCGGGGTCAAGAGTTTGGGATTTTCGAGAGTAATCATCCGTGCATATCCGTTATGAATTTTCCGACGTGAACGTTATCCACGACATACACAATCGCGTTATTTTCTCGCAAGCGGGTATGTTCGCGGCTTTGCGCGGCAGTCGGCTTTTCCCCAGTGCGCTTGAACTCGATGAGGAATACGCAACCATTCGGTGCGATGAAAAGACGGTCAGGAACCGACATTCGATTAGGCGACGTAAACTTGTAGACCAGAAAGCCCTTGGCCTTTGCGTATTCACAAACCTTTCGCTCAATGTCCTTTTCGAGCATCATGCCAGCCCCAAACACAATTTCTCGACTTCCTTGACGTAGTAATCGAAGTCAAGGGGCAGGGATACGTCGCGAATGTCGTTGCAGATTTGGACCCCCCATCCCGATTCCACGGCGATCTTGCGCCGGTCGGTCTTGCCCTTCAGCGGGGGCATCATCTTGTACAGATGGCCGCCGCCTTGCGCGACGTAGTACCGGCTGACGTTCTGAATCTGCTCGGGTTCCTGGTCGGGATAGTGGACCCATAGTTGACTGGTCCGGGGAACCTTGGTCCGCAGCATGAAATCCATTCGATCCGGCCAGCTTTCGACGGTCTTCCGAATCGGGGCACCGTCAATCAACACCTTTTCCGCTACTTTGGGGATAACCATGGCACTTTCGTTCAAGCACCACCATCCGCGCCAGTCTTCCGCACGGTCGTGC
Source organism: Patescibacteria group bacterium (assembly GCA_018970245.1). Classification (GTDB taxonomy): domain Bacteria; phylum Patescibacteriota; class Minisyncoccia; order Phycocordibacterales; family PALSA-1337; genus C7867-002. The sequence continues at coordinate 9,516 of JAGWWT010000012.1, read as the reverse complement.
GCGTATGCCCCCTTGCGCTTGCGGGTGCCGTCTTTCTTGACTCCGAGGTAGTTGTTCACGTCTCGAATCATCAAGACGTTGTAGGTCGTCTCTTCGAGCGTCAGGCGCGTCTCTTCCATCCAATGCCGGCTCACCCCATCGACCAGTTCCCGATGCTGGCGCGGCACCCTGACGGTCAGTCCGTCCGTGTTGATCTGAATTAACTGGAGCCCGGTGATCTTCATCAAACGTTCAGCCAGCATACAGAGTAGCAATTGCCCGTTCAAGGTGATCGACATTGTAAATAAGGGGTCGTAGAACACGCTGAAAGGGTTGTTGCTATCTCCGTAGACGCCGTTCAAGGCAAGTTTCAGCATTTCCGATTCGGCGGATTTCTTCGGGTACTTCTTCCGCAGTTCGAACAGGTGACGGTAGACGTTCACGAACTCGACGCCTAGATGGGCGGGGTAGAAGCCGTTGACGATCGCAAGATTTGGGTAGTAGCTGGTCACGTCAAGGTCGATGATGACGTGCTCCGCGTCGGACTCAACGATCTTCGAATCGACGGACCCGTGGATGCCCCCCAGCCCAAAGACGAAAGTGAACCCGTCCACGGTCGCCGTGAGGTCTTTGAACACCCCTTTTGTCTCCGTGATCGTTTGTTGTTTGAACCAGTCGAGCACGCGGTTCAGGTCAGGGTGATCGAACCGGACCCACGGCAGAATTGCATCGTTGAGCGCGATGATGGGGCGTTTGGTCTGGCGCGGCGACCGGCCTTTCGTCGGGGAAAAGTCGTAGCAAGCAACGTGCGCCTCCTCGAGTTTCATTACGAAATAATCTTTGCCTATTTTCGTATCGTTGTGGTTCATGAAATCGCGCTGATATTTCCGGGTTAACTCCTCGCGGAAACGAATCATTTCTGCCGAGTGGTGGTAGAACTGTTTCGTTTGCGCTACGTCGTGCGCGTTATACCGCTTCAAAATCTCGGTCTGCTCTCGCGTGAGGACCGTTCCCACGGGGAAGGGCAAATCCACCACCGTTTCCGCCCGCATATTGAACTCAAGCACCTTCAAGCTGGTCGCCTTGGCTTTGTTGTCGAAATGATGAATCTTGTAAAGATCGAGTTGTTCAATGAAACGGTCAGACGGCTTGACCTGGTGAGCCCAGCGTTCCTCGCTATCATCGAATCGCTGTGAGTCGATGATCGCCTTTGCCTTGGCATACAGCATCCCCGGCTCCCCGTAGCCGGCGCGGATGAACTGGTGAAGAACGGGGTAGTCGAATCCGAGGTTATTGAACCCTACCATTCGGGCGTTCTGCAATTTCAACCAGGTGAGGAAATCGAGGAGCGGCTTGGAATCGTTTCGCCATTCGCTGATCTCGAACACCCATCGAAGCGGGGATTCGGCGTGTTCGAAGCTGGCAAGGAAGACGTTGGGGTACGTCTCCAAATCGTAGACGTAATCGCGGGACACGATGACCTCCGGGAAGATTAAGAGGCGCGGTTAGTCAGGCCGCGCCTCTTCCGGGCAGTAGTGGACGGGTCGGTTACTTCTTCGCGGGTAGCGGCTTGAGCCCGTTGGCGCGGTCGATCTTGGCATCTTCCTTGCTGCCTTCCTTGATTCCGTTCCGCCGGTCGTAAGCGTCATCCTTGGCGCGGCTCATCTTGCTCTTGACCGACTTCACTTCGAAGTGCATCGCATGGTGTTCAGCCGCGTAGGGCTCCCCCGTGGGGACTTCGGCACGGGCGACCTTGGCGCGGACGTGAAGCGAGACGGTATCGCCGGGTTTGTGGCCCTTGCCCATCAAGGCTTTGGCCATTGGCCCTTCGATTCGCATCAAGTGGTGCGGCCGGTTGTAGTCGGGGACCGGAACCGCCTTCGGCGCCTTCGGTGCGCGGGGCTTGGGGTCGGGCTTCTTCCCGAGCACCTTGTTCGCCTTGGCGTCGATCTTGGATTCGGTGCTCTTGCTCATCCGGCCGGCGTTCACGGCTTGCGAAGCGCGGGCCTTGGCGTTCGCCGCGTGGCTCTTGTCGGGCATCGGGTACGCCCGCTTGCCGGGCTCCCCGAATTTCGACTTCGGCATTTCCTTCCGTTCCTTGGTGGTCAGTTTGGCCATCGAAATCTCCTTTTACGTGAGGAACGACGGCAAGGCTGACGGCGTTCCGAAGGGGGCAGCAGGCATCGGCGCGGTCGGGGGTGCGAAAGGTGCGCCGGCCGGCGAGGGTCCGGGGGCTGGCGCGGCGACCTGACCGAAATAGCCGGAAGCGTCGGTGATTGCGTCACCGAATGGCGTATCGTCGCCGCACTTCTGGATCGCCAAGAGTTCACATCGCACGGCGCGGCCGAATTGGTTTTCTTGCAACCAGGGCTTGATTGCCGCATTGACGCGGCAGCCCCCGTACATTTCGCGGGTGAGCACGGCGTACGCCATCGTGTTCTGGGGGTCGATGGCTACCCCGTCGCCTTGGATGATCTGCGGCGGGATTCCTTGTTTGCGGTTGGCCGCGATGAAGACCATTCCGGCGTAACCGTCGTACGGCTTGAAAGTCTTCTGATCCACCTTCTGCGAACCGTCTCCGTAGCACCGCCGCTTCGGATCGCCGTTCACCTGTTGCAGCACGGAGCTGGCATGTTCCTTCCACTTTTCGAGCGCCATCTTGTTGACGACTTCGAAGAACTTTGCCCAGCCGGCATGCGTCGCCGGCAAGATAAAGTCGGCGGAATATTTCGGTTCACCTTGCCCTTCCTGCGCGTAAGGCTGGATCAGGTGGGGGAAGGAAAGACGGACATTCGTCAGGTAGACGACGTTGCTTTCCTTCTTCTTTTCCTCGGTCATGATGATCTCCTTTCAGGGATTACGGGATTACGGGATTACGAAAGCCAGGCGGGAATTGCCAGGTCCGACGCGGGCGCCGCGAATACCGGCAACGATGGCGCGACGGTTGCGAACAGGTCTGCCGCGTCGAAGATCACGGCTTCGCGGTTGTCCGACTCGGGGACTACGGTCAGTTTACCCGATGCATGAGTTATGTACTCCGTTTCGAGGGTCTTGACCTGGCGATCGGTGAGTTTCTGGACCTCTCCCTTGCGATTGGTCCATTGCAGTTTCTTCGCTTGCGCGGGTGATACCAGACTGGCCGAAAAGATCGAGCCTTCAGGTACCTTCATCCCGCGTAGCTTTTCCGCGATTTCGGCTTCTGGAAGCGCCCACGAATTTGACCCACGCCCGCGCACCAGCTTGAAGCCGGGCACGGTTTGCCCGGCTTCCATGCGCCTTTGCGCTTCCGCTTCGACGCCGGCAAGGAAATCGCGGACCAAGGGAGCCGCTTCGAGCACCTGACGCATTTGGTCGGGCGTCAAGAGAGTCGGTTCGCGGTTGCCGAGTTGATGGGCGATTTCCGGCGCGGGCACGATCGCGTTGACGGGCTGAAACATGACGCCTAACTCCTCCATGACCTTGCCGGCAAGCGCGGGACACGTACCCTTGGCGCGGCAGTAGCCGCATTGGCTTTCGCCCGGCGTCAGTGGCGCATTGAGATCGTCCGTTGCCGCTGCTTCCGCTGCCAGCTTTGCAGCCCACGTCTCGACCTCAGCACGGGGCACCGTGACCGACGCGATAGGCGGCTGACCCTTCAAGGCCATCTTGGGCTGGATAATGGTCAACCGTACCTTGTCGAACGCAGGGAGGATATCCCCCTTTGCGAGTACCCCGACCGCGTATTGTTCGAGTTGATGATTTCCTTCCACCTTGACCTCGGACATACCGTCCTTGTAGTCGATGATCTCATACGTATCACCGTACCAGAGTTGGCAGTCCACGGTGCCGTACAGGTCATCGCGCCCGACCAGTGGCGCGGGGTCCACCCTCTGTTCGGCTATCACGTTGAAGGCTTTTCCGTAGCCGTGAATTTGGGTGCGAATGTAGTCGATAGCGACCTTCACCCGTTCGGCGCGGTCCTGGTCTACCGTGTAATCGACCTTGGTCTTTGTTTCCACGGCTTCCGGGATGCGTCGTTCCTCACGAATCGAACCCACGCAAACAGCCCAGCGGTGACGCTTGCTAGGGGAAAGCGTTGCGTGGGGGTCGTGTTCGTGTTCGTAGGTGAAGGTCTGCCCGATCAGGGTCATCGGGTCGACTAGGTTCCCCTTGATGCAGTGTTCAAGGAGCGCGTGAGTGATTGTCCCATCGAGCGCGGCATTCATCTTAGGATGCCCGCAGAGACTCGACCGCCGCGTGAATGCTGGCGTAGTGGTGGGGCTGGACTTCATTGACGGCACCGTAGCCGTGCTGGGTGAGCACCTGCTGAATGGCCGCGCCCTTGGCGCTGCCCATTGAGCGATACGCATCGGTAAGGTACTGGGTCAGCCCGGTGGTGTCTGCGAACGGGATCGCGACTGGCACGGGAACTGGCGGCGCGAGGAAGGCCGGCGCGGCGGGCATCGGTGGGGCTGCTGGCGGCGCGGCGGCCATCGGTGGGGCTGCTGGCGGCGCGGCGGGAACCGAGATGGAACCAGACACGATAGGCTGAACGCCAATCGCGCCGATGCGTGCTGTGAGCGCTTCCACGGCTGCCCGTAGGGCGTCAATCGAGTTTTCGAGCGACATAAGTGACCTCTCCTTTGTTTTCTTCAGACGGGACGCGGAACTGACCTGTTACGTAACCTTCGATCAGTTCCCGCAGGATTTCAGCGGGTATACCATGCTCCCTTGCGCGGACGTTGAAAGCGTCCCGCAAAACAAGGGGAATTCGGATCGTCAGGCTTACTGCCATCGTCTCTCGGCGCGGCATTTGGTCTAGCTCCTTTTCTTCTTGCAAATCTATCGTATTGGCATTACCATTGTCAAGCCACGTCCCGCGAAAAATTTCAAACGAAGGTCGTCCGTGTCTGCAAACGCAGTCATAGCCGAATACATGGCCCACGGGTGGAAGCTCATCCCGATAGCGCCAGGGAAGAAATCCCCGACGCAGAAACATTGGAATGAGCGCGGCGCCGCCTTAGCCGATGTATCGATTCTACTCCCTGACTGGGGCGTAGGGCTTTTGCACGCCTATAGCGGCACAATGGCGTTCGATATCGACGATATCTCCCTGACAAATGCTTATGGTGTCAACGTGAACGCCCTATATGCGGCCGAAGATGCTGTAATCATCAGGTCGGGAAAGCCAGGACACGGCAAACTGTTATATCAGATGCCCTTCGGGCTCACCTTGCCGTCCCTGAAGGTCACAGCGAAACAGGGGAACGGGAAGCCGGCTACGATTTTCGAACTGCGGTGCGCGACGCACGCGGGCTTGTCGGTTCAAGACGTGCTGCCCCCTAGCGTTCACCCAGCCGATGCCGACTGGCCGCACGCGGAGCCCTATCAATGGGCGGGGAGCGGTCACTGGTCACGCTTGCCTGTTGTTCCCGACGAGCTACTCAACCTTTGGCTTGACCGACTCAAAGAGGAAACGCCGGTTCCCGGCGATCCGGCTCCCGGTTCTTGGGAAGATATCGAGGCGGCCTTGAAGTTCATCAACCCAGATTGTCCCCGCGCCGATTGGATTGCAGTTGGAATGGGCCTCCACTGGGTAAGCGTGCGTACGAACCGGGATCGGGAAGGGCTGATGATCTGGAACCGATGGAGTTCGGCCAGTTACAAGTACCCCGGTGAACCGGCTATCTTGCAGCAATGGCGGAGTTTCAAGATTGATCGCGACACGCCGATTACCGACGCCTCGATCTTTCATCTTGCCAAGCAAAACGGATGGGCGCCTCCCCCGGTCGATGCTTCTGCTTATTTCGCAGATGTAACGGCGACCTCACCGGACCAGATATCACAGTCGCTCCGTCCCTTGCCGCCGCAAATCGACCTCGCCTTGTGGCCGGAAATTCTACGGGTTCGGGCTCAAGAGGTCAGCGAGAGTGTTGGGTGCGATCTGGTTGTGCCTTTGTTCGCTGGCCTTGCCGCCGTGTGTGGCGTCGCGGATGCGAGGACACGCCTTGAATTGATGCCCGGCTTCCGGGTGCCCCCGGTCCTTTGGCTCATGACGATAGGCGACCCCGCCGACAAGAAATCCCCTGGCTCCCGCCCGATGCTTGCGCCTTTGAAGGAAATCGAAAGCGAAGATCGCGTGCGGTACCAGAAAGAACTCCTCGATTGGGAAGCCCGCGAAAAGGTCTATAGCGTCGCCAAGGAAGCGTTCTTGAAGTTCTGGGGTACCCCAGATGCGCTCATGGGAGCACAAGCTCCTGACGTGCCCGAACGCCCCAAAGAACCTGTTGCCGTGAAGATCACGGTCGGGGATATCACCAGTCAGAAATTGGTGCGCCAGGCGGCTGATCGTCCCCGTGGGCTCTTGTGCCATCTAGACGAAATGGCGTCATGGTGTTATAAACTGGCCGACAAGCGCAGCGGAGAGGACCGTTCGGCTTGGGTTGTCAGCTATGAATCTGAGCGTTACGAAATGGACCGCGTAGGAGCCGGGTCCGTCCATTGTGACAATCTCGCGGTGTCGATCTACGGGAACATTCAACCCAAGGTGTTTCGGGAATCCTTGTTGGCGCTATCAACGGATGGCCTCTTGCAGCGTTTCATTCCCGCCGTGCTTACGCAATCGAAAACGCGCTTAGGTCATCCCGTGCCCGACTTCATGACGCACGCGGTTCAATGGGAACAGACCCTTAGGTTGATCTTTTCGTTCCCGGTAATGACTTACCGACTTTCGGAAGCGGCCTATGAGGTATTCCGATCTTTTCAAGCGTGGTACGAAACATCCAAGCTGAATGAGCGCTTGATTCAAGCCGGGGACACCTATATGACAGCTTATGGAAAATTGGAAGGTTTAACGGGTAGGCTTATTCTATTGTTTCACTTGGTCGAATGCCCTTTCAACCCTGTTGTGGACGCGGCCTTAGTAAAGCGCGTGATTTCCGTTGTGCGAGGGTATATTGTGCCAGCGTTCCGCTATGCCCTTGGTGAAATCGGTTCCACGAATACAACCGAACAATGGCTAACGGAATACATCATTCAACACGCTGACGAAAAAGAAATCGACTTGTCGCGCTTGCGGATATCGGGCCGGCGTCAGTTCGAAAAGATGAGCACTTGGGAAGCAAATCAGAGTATCCTCGGATGGATGGCAATGCTCGAAAAGTCGAACTGGGTTGTTCGCACCGATGACGGCAAGCGCGAGGCGGCTGGCAAGGCAGAATGGGTGATCAACCCGTCTCTTATCACGATGTTCCGCGAATATCGTGAGCGGGTCATCCGCGCCAGGCAAGCGATAAAGGAAGCCGTATACGTTAGTTCCGAACGACCCAGTTCGAATAAAGCGCGGGTACACGGCTACCACGAAATAGAAGGCCGGTGAACTGACGTTCACCGGGCAACGCGGCTATGGCTTACTTTGCGCGCTTGCGGAATTCCCCGATGCACGCGGCAACGGTGAGCAGTTGTCGGTGAAGGGCTTTGACGGTTGTTTGGTCGCTTTCCGGTAGGGACTCGATATCCGCATCTGACAAACAGTTGACTAGGGCACGCGGGCGCCCGCTGTCATTCTTGGCGGTAAACCGCAGAGCGCCCACGTTGATACCCAATTCGCCGGCCAGCGTGTCGAATGAACCGTTTGCGTGCGACTGGGGCAGCTTCGCGATTCGCGGACCTTTCCCGATGTTGACGACTTCATCCGTGTCAACGTCGCGGTAATGGTAATGGCCGCAACCGTCAGCACAGTACATGCGCCGGTAGGGCTTGGGTTCCCCTTTAAGTTTTTGGACGGCTTTCCGATGGCAGTTGCCCCCACAATAGGGGCAGATTGCCGGCGTTCGATTCTTTGGCGTTCCTGGCATATTCACTTCCTTCCTTTCTTTCGATAAGATGCGCGTGGATGACGGGTGCCAGGGCTTCAACAAGCCCTAACACGGCTAGCAAGCGCACCGCGCTACTGGTAGGCTTTCGGCTACCGTTTAGCCACTTGACCAAGGTAGAGACGGGCACGCCGACATAAGCGGCCATTGCGGGCACGTCTAGCTTGAGCCTGACTATTGTCGCGGTCATGTCGGCAATCACCTGTTCAGGCTTCATCGTTTGCCTCCGAACAGACGTTCTAAGATCAACACGACGATGAACGCGAGGGCAGCGTAAATCATCGTTACTTCCCTTGCAAACCTGCCAAGAAGATGCATTCCTGACCGCAGACGGGCGCACCCTTGGGGCTCACCCATCGGTAGACAGGTTGCCCCGTGCCGAGATTGACAGGCGGCAGGAACCCCCTGCCGCACGCCGCGCACATCGTCATATGAGCCCGCGTTCCGCGCATTTGGCACATAGGATATCCATTATTGACCTTCCTTCCTGTCTGCTGGCGTCAAATCGCGGAACGTCTCTAGCAACTTCGCTTTACTCGGCGCGTTCATGCTTCCCCCTTTCGGCGCGTGCCCGAAATGGTCCGTCCGCTGTCGCGTGGCGTACCCTCGCGAATTTCGAATTCTACGAAGGAACGTGTACGCGGAATTTCCTCGGCAATGTAAGCTTGCGCTTCCTCGATTGTTTCGAAGGTGCCGACACAATGCCCACGGCGCAGACAATTGTTGATAACCGCGACGGTATATGTCATCGGTAAAACCTCGCTGTAGGGTACCTGCGAAGCACGTCTAGCTTCGCATCTTCCCGGTCCATCGCACGGGTAAACCCGGTGATTACGTCGTCTTCGTCGTTGTCGGCTTCATACTGCCATAGTGGCATTCCCTTTCCCCAGTAAGCACCGCCTGGGTCGTAACCACCCTCATTGACGGGAACCCGTTGCAGCCGAAAGCGTGTTACGGGATTCCCGCCGTGATGTTCGTTGCGACCCATACTCGAACCGTAAATCGAGTAGGCTTTCGAATAGTAAAACCTACTCATCGTCGTCATCCCCATAGCATTCCCGGCAAACGATGGACCCTTCTTTTTCCTTGAACGCGGGTTCCCAAAAATACCCGCTCGGTTCGGTCCTGACGGCTTTCTCGCATTCGTCGCAAAGTGCCCATTCGTCAGACCATTCGCATTCGTAGCCCATTCGCTCGAGGATACCCTGCAGCTTGTCCGGGAACACGTTCCAATTGGCAAACAACACGCCGCGCTTGGGCTTAGCGTAGCCCGGTTCCGCGTAGCCCGGTGCGAATCCGAGGTTATCTACCTCGCACCGTGCAGACCATTCTAGCTGCTTGAGGTAGTCGGCACGGTCAAATCCCGCCGAACCGTCGTTGACGTACCCCTTGCCGGGAACGTGAGCGCTGTAGCAGTAAGGGGAATGATGTCCGCGAATCATCGCGTTCACGGCGGCTTTTAGCACTCGCTCAAGCGTCATTATCGCACCATTCCTCACGGCAACCGAGGTCAGCAACCTCGATTACGTTGTGCTTGCTGACGTAGCGACCGGAACCCACGCGCTTCATCGGGTCGCCGTCTACTGACCAGATTTCAAGCAAATAACTGCCGTGCCAGGTTTGGTACATTTGTTCCGTCCTTTCGCTCGATTGCCTACCTTTTCATCTTACCCCACTGGGTCTG
>JAGWWT010000090.1 GCA_018970245.1 Patescibacteria group bacterium | reverse complement strand
CGTCGGCCACGGGCAACACGGCGAAGCTGTAAGGCGTTGCAGGAACGTCCGGCAATTCAACGTTGGTGCCGACGACGTAGGTGTACGCGGTTTCATCCGCCAGCGTGCGCGGAGTCTGCCCAAACGCATTGAGCGACAGGAACTTGAGATAAACCGTCTGCCCGATCAGCGAAGGATCGACAGGGATGCGAAATATCGAATCGTCCAGCCTGACAAAAGGCGCGCCGATCGAGTGCGACGCATTGGAAGACCCGTAGCCGCCGCGCCGCAAATAGCCGAGCGTGTACTTGTTGGCAGATACCAGTGTCGCCGTTTCGTAGGCAACGATCTCTGTATCTACCATCGAAAGGGTGACGAAGTTGTCAGCATCCGTCGAAGAGCCGCCCAGCAATTCACCCGGCGCGTATAGTTGCACGGTAGGCGTGTTGGTCGTGTCGGGATCTACCGCCCCGATAGGGAGGGCCGTTGTCAGCGCGCCATAGCGTGCTTGCGATGCCACCGTCCCGACATAGGTATAACTTGTGCCATCGTGGGAAAGATAGACGTCGCAGGCGGCCCATAGAGCATTGCTGCCATTGACGGCGCACCATATTTCCGGCGTGCTGTTGTTGACGAGAAAACCGGGTCCACGAAACAGGTAGGGCGCATTGACGGGACCCGGATCGGCGCCAGGGTCAACGTTCGTGCCGCCGTTCGGTTGCGTGTTGTAAATCGCCGAATGGCCTATCCCTTCCGGGAACTCCTCGGCAGTGATTGTCAGGCCGGATTCGGCATCCTCCTCGACCGAAAGAATGCGCACAGGGTACAGGCTCAAGCCAAGGCTTGAATCGGTCAGTGTCACGATGTCGCACGGTTCTAGGTAGCAATACCTCCATGACAGTTTGAATGTGTATTGGTTGCGGACATAATAGGCCCGCTGGACCATGTTCTGCGCGATGAAGCGCGCCACGCTTGCTGACATGCAGCCGTTCACGGTCACGGAATTGTCCGACCGCGCGCCATTGGCGATCATGTCCTCGTCGATCGAGGCCACGACTGCACCCGTATGGAAGGTGTTGCTGCCGTCCGTGAACTCGACCCTGACAAGGTTCAGGTTGTCTTGTGGCGCCTTGCGGTCGATCGTGATCGACGGGCCATTCCCAGTAACGATGAAGTCGTTGGTGCCAAGGTCAACGACCGGCGTCACGTCCGGCGTGTAGGTGACGCCGTTTCCAGTGACAGAGACATCCCCAAGCGGAACGACCTTGAGCTGATCCTCGCTGTAGTAGGCGTAAGCGTTTGTGTACTTGAAAAGATCAGAAAGCGTTTGCGTGGCCGTCTGCTGCTGATCGTATACCGGCGACAGGAACAGGCTGTTTGCCACACAGTAGTTGCTGTATTGGGTAAGGCTACCTAAGTACGGGAAATAG
>JAGWWT010000089.1 GCA_018970245.1 Patescibacteria group bacterium | reverse complement strand
GGAGGCGAGGTAGTAGAGGATGGGAGACCCTCCGTTCGAGGCGGGAGCGGTGAAGGATATGGTGGCCTGGGAGGGAGACGATGTCGCCGCGGAGACTCCCGTCGGGGCGCCGGGAGGAGACCATGGGAGGGTGGTCGTCGAGAGGATGGAGCCATATCCGGTGCCTGAGGAGTTCACGGCGTATGCGCGGAAGTAGTAGGTGGTGTTGGGGAGGAAGGCGAGGGTCGAGGTCGAGAAGGATCCTGTGCCGAAGGTGCCCGACTCTGTGGTCGTCGCCGTGCCGGCGCCCAGGGTGGCCGAGGTGCCCCAGGCGAAGCCGCGGACGGTCGAGGAGGCGTTGCCGTCAGAGACGATCGAGCCATTGAGGGTCATGGTGGAAGTCGAGACCAGGGTGGCATTCGAGGTCGAGACCGTGGGGATGGAGACGCACGCCCCCGTAGTGAAGGACGAGTCGGAGCTGTACCCTGTCCCGGCCGGGTTCGTGGCGAAGGCGCGGACGTGGTAGGTGGTATTGCACGTGAGGGTCGAGGTGGACGTCTGGAAGGCGGATATGCCGAAGGAGCCTGCGGTCGAGGTGGTGCCCAGGGCATATGTGGTGTCAGTCCCCCAGTTGAAGCCCTCGATCGTGGCATTGGCTCCCCCGGTTGACGTGATCGAGCTCGAGGCCGTCGCGGCCGATGCGGTCACGCTCGAGAAGGTCGGGGCAAGGAGGGTCGGAGTGGCAAGCGGAGTGACGGAGTTCGAGGACGCCGAGGCCGAGGAGGTGCCCACCTGGTTCACTGCGTAGACCTGGAAGGTGTATGCGGTGCCGTTCGAGAGGCCTCCGACCACGATCGGGGATCCGGTCGAGGTGGCGGTCTTGTTGCCCGGAGTCGAGGAGGCGAGGTAGTAGAGGATGGGAGACCCTCCGTTCGAGGCGGGAGCGGTGAAGGATATGGTGGCCTGGGAGGGAGACGATGTCGCCGCGGAGACTCCCGTCGGGGCGCCGGGAGGAGACCACGGGAGGGTGGTCGTCGAGAGGATGGAGCCGGTCGTCGTTCCATATGAATTGACTGCGTAGGCACGGAAATAATAGGTGGTCGCGGGCAAGAGGCCGGAGAGAACCTGACTGAAGGCGCCCACCGACTGGGCGCCCAGGGTCGTGGTGGAGACGCCGGTCGTGAGGGATGACGACGTCCCATATGCGAAGCCTGATTGGCTGACCGAGGAGGAGCCGATCGAGGTGAGGTTGGCGTTCATCGTGAACGTGGAGGTTCCGACGGCTGTAGCAGCAGAGGTGGTGAGAGCGGGAGAAGCGCCTCCACACGTCGTCGTGAACGTCTGATCCGTGCTCGTCGACTGGTTCAGGAACCCGTCCACCCCTCCCACCTCATAGTGGTAGGTGGTGCACGAGGAGAGGCCGGTAAGAGAGACGGAATGGGAGGTCACCCGGGGTGAGGTGTCCGTCTCGGCGGTCGTCGAGCCATAGGAGGTGGTGGTGCCG
>JAGWWT010000047.1 GCA_018970245.1 Patescibacteria group bacterium | reverse complement strand
CCGGCAGATGCATACCTTGGCCGATTATACCGGCCGCTACGCTTGAAGTGGCAACGTTATATAAGGTTGCAGATGAACCGTTACCTGAATTATCTGTCATCTTTCCCGTCGCCCAATTGGTGTCTTTTCCATCCATGGTCCACCAGCCGACGAGGCCTGAATAAAGCGTAGATGGACCGTAGACTGATACGCCCGTGGTGGATGCGTGAGCCGGAGCAGGAGCAAGGAGTGAAGTAAGAAGCAAGGAGAAAGGAGTAAGGAGGAGCGCAAGCAAGAAGAAAAGCGATTTCTTGGAAGCGGACATGGATACTATTATACCGGCTTTGGTCATATGAGACTATTTGCTTCTTTCATCGTGCTCGGCCCAAAGAAACCTGTTCCCTGTGAGAGACCGTAGGGTGCCAAGATCTGATTCGCATACGCATTCTGGAATCTGATCAAGGCTCTGAAAGTCGCAGGACCGAAGTAGGAGGTTTCGTGACCAGAAGAGCCTGCGCCTGATTGAGAGATGGTGAAGCCGTGCTGGTTTAAGAAGATCTGGAGGTTCTTTACGTCGTTACCCACCATTCCAAGCTTCAATGAACGGGTAAAGTTTGGGATCTGCTTATTGGAACTTGTTTGGTTATTGTTACTTGGAGCTTGGGTATTGCTGCACGTTGATGGATGAGCTGATTGATATGAAGTGAGAGCGGCTTTCGTTAACGGTCCGAAGTAACCAGTGATATAGATCCGATTCAAATATCCCATGATGACCAGGAATGTCTGAAGGTTCGTCACTTCCGGGCCACGCGTGCCGATAGTGAGCGACAATGCGGAGGCGGGAATGGCGGAAGGTGAAGCAACACACGGGGTCGCATTGGAATTCATGGCGACCGAATTATTAGAAGCGCCTGAATTCGCGCCTGTGGTAATAGCTGCGCCGCCGCCGAATCCACCACCTCCTCCCCCACCTCCGAATCCTCCACCACCGACAGAAGCGCCGCTACCGGACGATATCGTCCCGGAGCCAGATGACTGACCGGTCGACGTCGATGTTTGGGTCGATTGCGTCGGAGTAGGAGTCGGGCTCGGCGTCGGTCCAGAAGCCGGAGGATTCGTAGCGACCGTGCTCCCAAAAACATACGCGCCGACATCCCAAGGACCAGTAGCAGGACGAGCATTCCCGCTCATATCGGCGCAGAGGCCGGGTACAAAGGTGCAATACGAAGACATATTCTGACCAGCGCCGATCGGACATGGCGTGATCCCATTGCAGCTGCTTCCGGTCGGATCAAAACCAGACGTGTCAGATAAGCCGGCGGTGCTAGCCTGGCTTTTGGTCAGAGCGATACTGCTGTTTTGAGTTGCTCCGCCCGTGATCGCAGAATCTATGAGCAGCGTGTTATAAAACGTTTGATTGGGACCTCCCAACCCACCCCAGGTAGCCGCCCCCGTATCCGCGAATGTGTTATTGATGAAGACCACGCTGCCAGTCGTGCCGCAGAAATCGCTCGCGATGTCCCATGGCTCTTGCTGGTTGTCATAGATGACGTTATTGAAATAATAATCCTTGGCATTCGGACAAGACCAACCCGTTACGCCAGCGGTGACATTCCTCACCACATTGTTATAGACAAAATTCGTGCCAGGATATTCATTGAGCAGTTCGAATCCGTTCGTATGAGCCACGCCATCGAGCCCCGGCGGCACGTTTTCGATCAGATTATCATGGACCGTATGGAATCCGCTGCCGAGTATCCCTTGCGATACGTTATTGAAGAACGAGTCGTGCACATCGTATAGGCTCCCATAGGTGCATGCCAGACTGGGATCAGAATCAGACCCATCACAGCGATAATGCGCCAGCGTATTGCCGTCGCCGAACGACAACGATCCATCAGCACCCATGCAGTTCCCCGTTTCAGTCCCGTTCACGAGCGTACAGGCGTACGGCACATGCGTCCAACCATGCACGTAGATATTCTCAGTCACATCGTGAGACATGCCGGTCGCGGCAGCCGAACCCCACACGAGATATGTCGCCTGCCCGTAAGCCGGCACGCCTTGCTGGCACATGCCGCGAAACTCTAGACCGTCTATAGTCAGATATGTGGTTCCTGCGGCGCTCAAGAAGGGATCGCCCGCCGGATAGGCGCAACTCGCGACAGGTGTCTTGCTCAAAGGATTGTCTCCATCGAAGATCGGCGCGCACCAGGTGGAACCGCACGTGCTCGCATCGTACCAGCTGTGATCGACGCCCAGGTATAATCCGGCCGCTGCGTCTCCGCCCCATGACCATTTCCAGCTGCCGCCGATCGACGACGGGAGCGAACCGTTGCCAACATGCCAGACATCTCCTCCTTTCAATATGAATGAGTCGCCCGGAGAGGGCACCGTGGTCGCACAGGCGCCCGTGCAATCAGCCATGCCTGGAGCATGGAGCCAGGGCGAAGATTTCGATGTCCCTGAATTGCTATCAGATCCGTCTGTCGCGATATAGAAGACTCGGGAAGATGCAGCAGCGGTGTTCTGGGCGAAAGACGCGGAGAATGTGTGAGGACCGTTCATCGTCAAAGTGCAGATATTGCCTGACGCGTTGAGAGCCGGTCCCCAACAGTCGCCGCCCCAACCTGTGAACGAAGAATTCGTTCCGGGATATTCGGTCATCGCCACGACCGTGTTCGCAGAAAAGGTCTTGGGACATACTTGCTCCGCGCCGCCACCCAGGCTGCACGCGACCGTGCCATTTCCAGGCCCATTGAAATACCAATTCAGGTCATAGGTGGTACCGCTCGGACTCTGCACTGCTTGTGCGGTAGTGAACGTCTGATCCGCGGATTGCGTCGTACCTACAGAATCAGTGGAGACGACGGCGTAGTGATATGTGGTGTTGGCCAATAGACCAGAGAGCGTCTGTGAATGAGACGTCACCTGGGTATTGTCAGCGGTCGTGTTCGATCCATAGGTGGAAGCGAGGCCATAGAGGATCTCGCTCGATGCTGCCGTATCGGTAGTCCAGGAGATGGCGGCTCCCGAAGGGCTTATATTCGAAGTCGCTATGTTCGAAATGATGGGGGCAGAGGCTTGTGGAGCGGTGGTTGTATTCGTACCGGCTTGGTAAAGCGACGAGACTTCAGAAGCAGAGAGGGTGCGGTCATAGATGCGGACGTCGTCAAGAGAGCCTGAGAACAGGCTCCCCATGAGCAAGGCTGAAGACGTATCGAAGCTTCCCCAGCCTGCGATGTTGTATGTAGCATCAGGCGCGCCGTTGACATATATCCGTATCAAACCCGCCGAACGATCGGTGACGACAGCAACATGCGTCCAGACATTAGCTGGGATCGTGGCATTCGAATAGAATTGATACGAGTAATGCGGCGCGTCCGATCTGTAGTATGGATATATCTTCCCCGTAGGAGAAAGCGCTATATACCAGCCATTCGAAAGGCTCGGATACATCTTCCATATGAGGGAATTATTCGTTGGCTGGCTGTCTGTAGTGGGATCGATCCAGAATGACACGGTAAAACCGCCGGTACCAAATGCCAAAGAAGAGCTGTCATTAACGGTGACATATTGATTCGTTCCATTGAACGACAGTGCCACTCCGATCTTCCCGGCCGTCCACGTAGGCAACGCCGATCCCGTAAGCGTCCCCGTATTCCCACTCCCGCTCGAATCGCTCGCCGTCGTGCCGCTACCCTCATCGAGCTTCCACCAGCCAACAAGGCCGCAGGTGAGGTCGCCGACCGTGCAGGAGGAAGCGACTTGAGCGACTTGCGTGCGAGGAGCGACCGTCGTCAAAACCGGGGCCTGATCCGTCGGCTGATTCGCCGGCACTGTGGCCGTGATGGTATACACCAATGACAGCCCTGCAAGGATGAGCACGGCAAGGAGGAACTTTGGTGAGTTAGCGTTGAGCTGCATGGTGGTTAACGATTAGCGTGGTTAATGGTTAGCTATTAATAAGCTGTTAATCTCTTTCATCGTGCTCGGTCCAAAAAACCCTGTTCCCTGTGAGAGGCCGTAGGGTGCCAAGATTTGATTCGCGTAGGCGTTTTGGAATCGGATGAGCGCTCTGAAGGTGGCGGGACCGAAGTAAGTGGTTTCGTGGCCAGAAGAACCTGCTCCTGATTGTGAGACGGTGAAGTTGTGTTGATTCAAGAAAATCTGGAGATTCTTTACGTCATTGCCGATCATGCCGAGCTTCAAAGACCTCGTGAAGATTGAGATCTGGTTATTGGAACTTGTTTGGTTATTGTTACTTGGAGCTTGGGTATTGCTGCACGTTGATGGATGAGCTAATTGGTATGAAGTAAGAGCGGCTTTTGTGAGTGGACCAAAATAGCCAGTGATGTACTGCCTTTGAAGATACCCCATGATGACTAGGAATGTCTGGAGATTCGTGACTGACGAGCCGCGAGTACCAATGGAGAGCGACAAGGCGGATGCGGGAATTGCTGAAGGTGAAGCGACACACGGGGTCGTATTCGAATTCATGGCGGCCGAATTGGATGCGCCCGAATTTGCGCTGGCGGTAATAGCTGCGCCACCACCGCCAAATCCGCCGCTGCTTGTTCCACCAGTCCCGCCGCTCACTGCGCCGCTGCTGCTGCCAGAGCCCGGCGTAGACACCGAAGATCCGCTGCCCGAATTCGATGGCGTCGATGGTGTCGATGGCGAACCGCAGGGATACGCCCCGACATAGGTACCGCCATAGCCGCCCGAGCAAGCCGGCGACGTCGTCGCCGGGATGAGCCCATCGTCGGCCGTGAATGGCACGCCATCGAGGCCGACGACATCAGTCGGCGCCACGAAGAGCGGGTCCTTGCCGATGATGGTCGAGGGATCTTCCGGTTCAGCCGGACCCGAATCGAAGATCAAATTGTGGTCGTCCGTCACCGTCGGATCCCAGTAGAGATACGCATACTTCGTCACCTTGTCGAAGATGTTGTCGCGGATCAGATTCGTGCCCAGCATCGTGCCCGACTTGAAGAGCCCGCCCGTGCCCGCCAGGTCATAGAAGGTATTGTTCTCGACCGTCACATTGGAGGCATTGTTGATGTCCCAGCCAGCGCCGTCGCCAGCGCCCGTGAACAGGTTGGCCGTCACATTCCCCGTGATAGCGATCTGGTCGTCCTGCAATTCATTCTGGCCCTGGATGATGACCAGGTCCGCCGCATCTTCGCAGAGATTGCCCTTGATCGTGATGTCTTTCACATATGAAGCGCTGCCCGAATCGAAGGTCTGGAAGCAGTCCACGTGCGCACCCAGAGCCTCCGTCTCGCTCCAGAGGCTGCCGTGCAGATAGTTGTCCGTGAAGGTGTGGCCGACGCCGAAGAATCGGATGTAGTCCGCATCCGAGTACGGCTCGCTCGAATATTTATAGAGCCGCTCCACGTCGTTGCCCGAGACCGTCCAATCCGCGCCGCAGGCGATGATGCCGTACTGCGAATGATAGATATGGTTATCCGAGACCACGACGCCCGCGGGATGCGCCACCGAGCCATTCGTGCCGTCGGAGCCGTCGGACGGGCATGAGCCTTGGATGGCCGCATCCAGCCCCGTGTCATGCACATAGTTCCCGCTGATGACCGCGTGGTCGGCCGCTTCATTCACGGTGATGCCCGCAGCCGTGCCGCCATTGCTCACATCGAAGCCTTTGACCGTCACATAGGCGTGATCGACGTCGAAGCCGGTGATGGCTGCGGTGCCGCCGGTCGCTTGGAAGACGATGGGCGCAGAGGCCGTGCCGGCAGCCTTGGTGACCACATGCTCATCGTAGGCGCCGGGATATACGAGGCAGGTCTGGCCCGGCTGGACCGCGTCGGCGCAGGCTTGAATGGTGGTGAAGTTCCCCGACCCGTTCTGGTTCACGATGAGCGTCGTCAACCCGGAGATATCAGGCGTAGATGACGCCGTCGAACCTGAATAGAGCGACGAGACGTCGGCTGCCGAAAGAGCGCGGTCGTAGACGCGGACATCGTCGATGGTGCCATTGAAATAGTAGCGCGAATTGAGTCCGTCGGCGCCGATGGCGGCGTGGGTATTCATGCTCTGGATGGCGGCGGCGTTGGAAGCGGCGGTATTCGACAGCGTCCCATTCAGATATATAGAAAGGCTGCCGGCATTGGTCGTACCATCCCACACGGCGACGACGTGGTACCAGGTCCCGACGGCGATCGGACCGGCTGTGTAGACTCCCGGCTTGTTGGTGCCATCAGAGATGTAGAATCCAAAACGGCCGCCGCTCCCGGGATCGTAGACGAGCTTGTAGTCGGAACCGGCGGCGCTGGTGTCCGATCCTCGGACGATGATATCGGAGTATTGGGATGCAGACAGCTTCACCCAGGCGCTCACTGTTATGGGACCAGTCACATTCAAGCTGCTGCCGGTCCCGAGGTCCACGTCGCCGGATGATCCATTGAACTGAAGCGCTCCACCGATCTCCCCCGCCGCCCACGTCGGCAGCGTCGATCCTGTGAGCGTTCCCGTATTGCCGCTCCCGCTCGAATCGCTCGCAGTCGTTCCCGATCCTTCATCGAGCTTCCACCAACCGACGAGGCCGCAGGTTAGGTCGCCGGTAGCACATGATACTTGAGCAAGCTGTGAATTCGGAGCTTGCTGCAACTGCGACAGAGGCGTAGATGAGATCACGAATGAAGCCGCCATCCCAGAGAAGGCTATGAGCGCAAGAAGGAATAGCGGTGATTCGTGGTTGAATCTCATGATGATTAATTAGAGAGCAATTGATTCACCTCCTTCATCGTGCTTGGTCCAAAGAACCCTGTTCCCTGCGAAAGACCGTAGGGTGCAAGGATCTGATTCGCATACGCATTCTGGAAACGAATCACGGCTCTGAAAGTCGCAGGACCGAAGTAGGAGGTTTCGTGGCTAGAAGAGCCTGCGCCTGATTGCGAGACGGTGAAGCCGTGAGAATTGAGGAAAATCTGGAGATTCTTCACATCGTTTCCTGTCATTCCGAGCTTCAAAGACCTCGTGAAGGGTGAAATCTGGTTATTGGACCTTGTTTGGTTATTGTTACTTGGTGCTTGGGTATTGCTGCAGCTTGATGGATGCGAAGCTTGATATGAAGTAAGGGCTGCTTTCGTTAAAGGACCAAAGTAACCGGTGATATATTCCCCGTTCAAATACCCCATGATGACCAGGAATGTCTGGAGGTTGGTGACGTCTGGGCCGCGAGTGCCAATAGTGAGCGACAAGGCGGATGCGGGAATAGCTGACGGTGAAGCGACACACGGCGTCGTGGGTGAATTCGTGGCAGGTGAATTGGATGCGCCTGAATTTGCGCTGGCACCGATCGACGCACCGCCGCCACCTCCTCCGCCACCTCCGATGCTTCCGCCGCCAATAGAACCCCCGCCAGCTGCGCTATTTGTCGAAGCGCCGGCAGAGCTCGTTCCTCCATTCGTGCTTCCGCTGGTGTTCCCGGAACCGGACGTCCCGGACACGGGCACCGTGCTCGCGTTCGAACCGCTGAAGTCGCCTGGATAACAGGTCGCGCCATTGAAGTCGCGGATGTTCGGCCAGGTCACCATCCCTCCAGACGAATATGCGCCCGGATTGCCGGTCGGCACGTAGCTGATCGTGCTCGCCGTTACCGCCGTGACCTGGAAGATGCCGTTATACGCCGAAGGGACCATACCGCTCACCGTGATCGTGTCGGCCACTTTGAAGGAATTGGCTCCGATCGTCAGCGTGACCGTGTCGGTCGGCGAATAGAATGAAGCGCCTGTCACCGTGAACGACCGCTGATAGCTCGGATCGATCGGGCTATGCTCATAGCAGAGCTGGGATGGGATCTCATACGAATGGC
>JAGWWT010000088.1 GCA_018970245.1 Patescibacteria group bacterium | reverse complement strand
GCACCATCCGGCGGCGGCTTGCGTCCTTCACATCGACCTTTGCGCACTCTCGTCCGCTCTCTTGCGCCGCGTAACTTCCACACCAAATTCTGCCGCTCGAATTGGCTGACTGCACCGAGCACGTTCCGCACCAGAGTAGCTGTCGGCGTGTCTTCCTTGAAGTGGCTGGGTGCATCTACCGGCACGACATCCAGACCCTGCTCCTTCAGCCACTCGTAGCCGGTTATCTGCACGATGATGTCACGCGCAAACCTCGATGCGTTCTCCACAAGAATGCTGCCAACAGAGTTGTCAACCATGTACGCTATCATCTTGTTGAACTCAGGTCGCTCATGAACAGAGTCGGCACCAGATACAGCGGCGTCATAGAACTCCGCGACGATCTCAATGCCGTGCGCCGCTGCGTACTCTCTGACTGCTGCCTGCTGTCTTGGCAAGCTGTCCTTATCCGCACCGACATTTGCGCGGCTGCTTGTGCGGTAGTATGCTACTGCTGTACTCATGCCTCACCATCCTTATCCGCAACCCTGTGCACCCGATACCAGCCATGTACCGACTCTTCATCAGAGAAGTTATCAATGCGGATTTTGATGCCTAGTTGATTTGCTATCCTGCGCACGTAATATTGCGTGCATGGCAGTCCTGGCCCTGGCTTTGTCTCCCAGTCCGCAATACGTGGGACATGCGCGACAAAGCTATTGCCGACTTCCATTTTCCCCATGCCGTCCAGAAGAATGTCGTAGAGTTCCTTATCTGCTTTCGGACCGCCGCTCTTCTTGCGCGGGATGTCTGCTTCGATTTGTAATGTCATGTCTCATTGCTCCCTGCATCTGTTATCTTATAATTCCATTTTAGGCAGATTGCATGGCGGGTGTCAAGCGGTGACTGCATGGCGTGTCAAGGGCGCATACTGGGGCACATACTCTCTAGGAGCGGCTGATAGGCCGCGCATGTCTCATAGGCTCTCTGGGGCGAGCATTGCGCTGACCATGCTGAGAACGCATCTCTGGGCGAGCACGGGGTATTTCAGATGAGAAGTGTTGGCGGGTTGTCTTGCGCAATGTGGGGCACGCTGGTGAGAACGG
The DNA here is from genome assembly GCA_018970245.1 of Patescibacteria group bacterium. Taxonomy (GTDB): domain Bacteria; phylum Patescibacteriota; class Minisyncoccia; order Phycocordibacterales; family PALSA-1337; genus C7867-002. Next base: position 461 of record JAGWWT010000088.1, on the reverse strand, counting down.
CTTCTCCATTGCTACAGTGGTATCATTGTGGGGCATGTGGAGCGGACTTGCGGCGCATGTGCCTGTGCATTACGGGGCATATCGTGATTATGGGCTGTGGAAATGTGGGGCATGGATTTTGTCGGAGTAGAGTGGTTATGGTATATATATTTTGACGCGGCCAGTTTTGGGGGGCGGGTATGCCATAAAGCCAGAAAAATGCAATTCCTTAGCGTGCAAGGCGCGGGTCTGCTATATAATGCTTATATTTCAATCCTTTAGCGCATGTCCAATAACCCATTGATATTTAACGATACTTTTTTAAAAAAAACTATTGTTATATTTCAAAGGCTTGCAAGGCACTTTCTGGGCGTCTTGTAAACAATCTGGAGATTATTGACGGATTAGCCATAAATGATATTTAAAAGTCTAATCTTAAGATCTTATTGATTTTATAATGCTATTTCAAGCAGTTGTTTGCT
>JAGWWT010000087.1 GCA_018970245.1 Patescibacteria group bacterium | reverse complement strand
AACTAAGGCCACACCGACAGCGACTCTTTTTTTCGGAGCCGGCTTGCTTGGCAGGCTTTCCAGCTTTATATGTCTGCCTCGAAGACTCGGCAGTTCTTCCGGCGGCCTCGGATACAGCTCCGCTGCGCTTCGCTGCGGAGACAGGCTGACAGCAAGCAAGCAGGCCAGCTAAGAGGGTTCGGCAAGGGAAACAAGCAGGTCAGGCAAGCTGGCAGCGCTCCACTAGCGCTTCGCTAGGGAGAGCACTCTGGCCGGGCAGGCAGGCAGGCAAGCTGGCCGGGAGCAAGCCACGAATGGAACGCTTCGCTGAAAGCATTGAAGCCCGTGGCGATAGCTGGGGGACGTAGATTCCGGCCAACGCTACGCTGAAGGCAAAGCTAGGCAAGCATGCCAGCACGCCAGCAAGCCAGCAAGCCAGCCAGCCGACGAGCGGTACTTGCTTCCCAGCACAAGCAAGCGGAGAATACTTGCAGTCAAAACGCTACACAGCAGGAGTAGCAAACATGACGATCCACACTCACACGCCGACGCCGCCGACCACGCCGCCGCCCGCACCGCCGCCTACGCCGCCGGTGCCGCCGACGCTGCCTGTGTCGCTAACGACCTTAAACGTGTGCTGAAAATAATGGGGCTATGGTGATGTGCTTTGCTATTCAATAGGAGATGGCAAACATGAATCATATACCGCTTACTATTGATTGGGATGATGACGCGTTGCACCCGGCGCTGCGCAATATCCAGATTTATGATGCTAACAACGTGCGCGTTGCAGAGCATGTTGATGGTGAATATGCCGCATTCATCGTTCGCGCCTGCAATGCGCACGATGCTCTCGTGACAGCTTTGGAAAGCCTGATGCGCTGTAGCGATGATTCATCTGAGCGATGGGACAGTTATCGTCAGGCTAAATCCGCCCTCAAGCTCGCTCGTGGCGAATAAGGAGTAGCAAATGACACGCAAACACTTTCAAGCACTGGCCGCTATGCTCAAGCAAGCTAAGCCAATAGGCGCGAGCATGGATCGCTATTGCTGGCACCGCCTCTGTCACCAGCTTGCCGATTTCTGCCAGTCACAAAACGCCAGCTTCGATCGCGCCAAGTTTCTGGAAGCATGTGGTACAGTCAAATGACTGGCCTGCTGCTCGCCCTTTGCATCCTCGCTGGCTTGCTGATCAGCTGGCCAGTCTTGCGTGCCCTCAAGCCAGACTATCAAGCCAAGCGTGGCCTAGCGGTTGCCAGACGGCGGCAGAGTAGTCCCCGCGTTCCCTCTGCTCGGCCTGCTTGTCGGCTTGGCAGTACAAGCAGCCGGCCGCTTCTCCGCCGTCCGGGCAAAGTCCCTCGCTGTCCAGCCGCTCGTCGTGGAGCTGCCGCGGCGTAAGCCGCTTACAGGTATGCACGGTCGTCAATCAAGTGTGGGAGTGTTTCAGTCTCTGCCTCGTCTTCCGACATCGGGCCTCCGTCTATGATCCCTTGCTCGTCCATAAGCACGCTATAATACGGATAAGCCTCCCGATCCAGGCTGAACCTGTCTGCCTCGGACTTCGTGACGCGGAAAACCGAC
>JAGWWT010000046.1 GCA_018970245.1 Patescibacteria group bacterium | reverse complement strand
TGTCATTCTGAGCGTTCACATCGAAGGTCAAGACAGGGAGACCGAGGTACTGATTGTTGGTCGTGTCAGTGACCGGAACTGCAGATACGAGCGGAGAAGCCGGGTCGAGCGAGACGTTAGCCTGGGCGTTATCGACGAGGGATGAATCCAGAGTCATAGAATGGAAGACAGATCCGTTCGTGGCAGGACCGTAGAGGATGACTCCAGCGCCGTCGACTCCGGCCAAAGCATTTTGATCGACGCTGAGTGTCCAAGCTTCATTTACATACTTTGAATCTATCTCTGGGTAAAGATCGGCTTTGATGACAAAATCCTTGTAGGTTCCCTTAGAAACTGTATCTACAAATAGCGGTTCTACTACCCACTGGCTGCCGACCGGCACAACTGTCGAAGTATTGAGAGGAACAGATGCCAAGACTTTGCCGTTTTCTACTACATAAATCTTGCTAAAGATCTTCTCATAGGCAGCAGGATCAGTTCCCAGGTCTACGACTATTCCAGACACGGCAACATCAGAATATTGAGCTTCAACCCTAGTATTCAATACGGGAACCATCGAATCTCCAGCGTGCATGATCGAATCAGATATCGGTCCTTGCGTCACGGTCATTATTCCTGGCGTTCCTATAGTGGTGATGCCAAACGATTGAAGCCTCGCGACCTGAGAAGACGCCGAGCTTTGGACAGCTTGTCCCGAAGCGGATGCTGTGCTTGCCGCAGAAGCACTCGACTGGGAATCCATCAGCGATGCCCTGGTCAATGGTCCGAAAAAGCCAGTGGAAGGAAGCTTTTCAGCCTTTTGGTATTCCTCAAGAGCAGCCTTAGTCTGGCTGCCAAACATGCCCTTTTTAGCTGCTCCGGATTCTATAGCAGGAATATCATATCCGTTGGATATGAGCCATGTCTGAAGAGCAATGACCTCAGCCCCAGTGCTGCCGACTCTTAGATTGGCAGCGAACTGATACGTCTGCGCTCCTGCCGCAGTTGCCCAAGCGATCGCTATAACGGTAGAAAACGCTGTTATTTTTTTCATTCTATAATTATTAAAGTGATAATCGCAGACCCGTTTTATTTTCTTGGGAAAGCTTACTAATTCTATCACAGGGAGGTCTTGGACTATTCCAGCCTATCCACAAGTGTCCTAATCATGAGCAAGAAGTAATCACGAAAAAACCGCCTTTCGGCGGCTTTTTCTGCAACATTGTGACCCGTTGCTAGGAGAGTGTCAGGACTAGATCGAAGGTGTCCTCCATGCAGTCTGGTTCTTCATGAAGTTGAGGAACAGAGCTGCACCATTGCTGACCGTGTTCACACCCTGCATCTGGACAGCGTAGTTGTCTCCGACGTTCGTAGTCGTGAACGAATACTGAACTGGGAGAGAAACCGACTGGTTCTGGGAGATCGTGAACGAAGTCCCATCAGCAGAGAGGGTCGTGTTGCTCGGCTGTGAGTAGTTAGCAACGAGCGCGATGGTCGAGCTCGCGGTGCTGTTGTCATACGCCTGAGCAAGGTTGATGCCAGTCGACGTCGTACCGAAGGAAGCACCTGCGGCAGTCGTCGAGGCCGGAAGGCCGATCATCACAGGACCGCCGACAGCCTGGATATTCAGGTTGAAGGTAGCCGTGTACTTGTGCGTAGTGACCGAAGCTCCACCAGGAGTGATATCGGTCATCGTGATTGTCGGAGCGCCAGCAAGCGACATGGCCGGGCCTGAATTCAGGACCGTCTGCTGATTGCCAGTGGCCGAACCGCTGATCTTGGCGTTGCCATCGATCGAGTTGTAGACGACCAGGTCCGAAGAGGACGAGGTAGCTACGCCAGTGGTGATGATGAGAGGATCCGTCGCGCTAGACACACCGGTAGCATCGACCTTGACAGTGAACGGAACGGTCGTGTTGACCGGGATCGAAGCGCCGTTCGTGCCATCGGTGATGTTGGTGAAGTCAGCTACGCCGCCCGAGATCGAAGCAGAGGTGATCTGAGTCGAACCCTGGTAGAGGTAAGCCGCGCCGACCGAACCCGTGCCGCTGGTGTAGATATGAACCTTGACCTCATGGAGGTGCAGGGTGTCATTCTGAGCGTTCACATCGAAGGTCAAGACAGGGAGACCGAGGTACTGATTGTTGGTCGTGTCAGTGACCGGAACTGCAGATACGAGCGGAGAAGCCGGGTCGAGCGAGACGTTAGCCTGGGCGTTATCGACGAGGGACTTGTTGATCGTCAAAGCCTGGACGATAGCAGTGGTCGGACCGTAGAGGTTCAAACCTGCGCCATCAACACCGCGAAGCGAGTTGGCAGCGACTGCGACACCCCAACCGGTGAGGTTGTTGGTTCCGCCTGCAATAGAGACCGTACCAGGAACATTCGACCCGCCAGCGACATACGAGCTGTCGATCGAGGTGTTCAAGTTAGCCTTGATGACAAGGTCCTTGTAAGTGCCCTTCGGAACGATGAAGTGGAATCCAGCGATGCCGACTACGTAGTCGCTGCCGCTCTGGACAACCGTGGAAGAATTGAGAGCCTGGGTAGCGAGGACGTTCGTGCCATCAGTGACCATCAAGCTGTTGAAGACCTTGTTGTAGATGGCAGTGTTCGGGCCGAGGTCAACAGTCAGGCTCTGGACATCGATATCCGAGTACTGAGCCGTGATGCGGACCGTCATAACCGGAGCGTTCTGCTGGCCGACGTTCAAGACAGAGCTCGAAATCGGGCCGGACGTGACGCTCATGATGCCAGGGACGCCAGGGGTCGTGATGCCCGTCTGGGTAGAGACCGGAGTGGTCGTCTGACCAGGGGTCGTGACGGTGCCAGGATTGGCCGTGCAGGTGTAACCGACCGGGCAGGTGAACGTTGACGACGGAGTCGTGGCAACAGAGGTTCCGCTGTTAAGGGAACCGCGGGTAAGAGGACCGACGAAACCGGTGTTCGGGATGCTGTGCTCGGACTGGTACTTCATGACTGCAGTCTTGGTCTGCGAGCCGAAGTAACCGGGCTGGGCAGCTCCAGAGCTAAGAGCCGGGATGCTGTATCCCATGCCCATGAGGGCCTGCTGGAGAGCCACGACGTCAGGACCCGTGGAACCGACCGTGAGGTTGGTGTTGAACGAGTACGACGCTGCGACCGCAACCATGGTGATGGCCAACGTGGCGACACCGGCTGCGATAAGATACTTTTTCATACGTATTTGGTAATTACTCATGCCCTCTCCGTTTTACTTTTAATATCGTGGAGAGGCCACGCGTTTGGTAAGACTGATAATTCCACATCTCCCTGCCCTGCGCTATCGACACGCCGAACAGAAAGGGTTTGTGGGTGTAACAAACTGAACTTTTGACATGCTATTAAGTTGTCAAAGTCCATTCTCCCAAACTTACATCCTTTCGGATGTTAAGGCCTGGGACGAACGCGCGACGCGCCTTATTACAGGACATTTCACACGCTCGTTACAAGCCATTATATCGCCTAAAACCGCTGTCAAGCAAAAAGAACGATGTGGATAAGTATTCGGCATATATTAAGGAAAAACCCTAGTAAAGTCAACTATTTCAAGGAATAGCGGCTCCAACGGCGTTCCCCCTGTTTTTTGACCAATCCTTTATCGACAAGATCGAGCAATTCACGCTGGATCGTCTTCTGGCTGCAATCTTTTATGACTTTGGCGAAGTCCTTTATGGTCAGATTGGACTGATCCTTTAGGACTCTCAGGATGGCCTCCTGGCGCCCGGTCTTTTTGGCTTGGACGGGGCTCTGACCTTTAGAAATGAGCTCATCAGGCTCTTTTTGTGGATGTCTGTCTTTTACGTCAGATTTGAACCCCGAAGCGAAAAGATCCGGGGTTCGGAAAAAAGACTCGGAAAGGACATAGCCCGCCTTCTCGGCGCTCTGCGCCAAGCGATCGCGCAGCATCCCAAGGATATAATCGATCTCCCTGACCAGCAGCCTGTGATTCATGTCAGAAATGAGATTGGAGATCCTAGCTACATTGAGCAATGAAAGCGTCTCCAAAGCGGCCGTGAATAGCGACTGGATGACGGCATTCTTGTCCCCAGGAAGAGAGCTCGAGGCGGTAAAGGACGAAGACAAGAGGTCTATTCCCCTATCCCTCAATTCCCATTTTATCGGCTCATCGTCCTTTAGGAGACCAGAAACGAGATATAGGGCGGCCGTGATCTTTTCTGTCTTTTTGAATATATAAATCAGGTAGTCCTCCGCAGAAAAGAACCCCAATGACTTCCAATTCAATGGGTCATTAAATTGTCCGTTAGAATTTGTCTCTTTGTTCTCCATTTGTCCTTTATAAAACCGCTTAAATACTCGTGTCTTTTACATGTCCATTATAGACCTGATGTGGAAACATGCAAGCGTAAGGTGCTATTATTATGTGCATGGCGAAGAAGAACAAAGATCTAGGGAACAAGATCAGATTCTGGGACGAAATGCGCGATGAGACCGTTCAAGCCATCCTAGCCATTCTTTCTTTCCTTATAACAGTCCTGTCGCTCTTGGCTTCTTTCCATCACAGCGACGGCACGGACTTCGCAGGCCCGCTCGGCGGCCTTTTCTATAACTGGATGAGCATGCTTTTCGGGATCGGCTACTTCCTCATACCGATGGCTTTCGCCATGCTCGGATTCTCATTCCTGCAAGGCCTGAAGAAAAAGATAGAGATATCGAAGATAGTCGGCGTCGTCCTTTTCTTCTTCTCCGGCCTAGGGCTCATCAACATAGCATATGAGAATGCCGGCGGAGCCGTCGGAAGCATCATCGACTACCCCGTGATCAGGCTCCTCGACAAGATCGCCGGATCGATACTGCTCGTAGCCATCCTCGTGGTCTCCGTGATCATGACCTTCAACCTCTACTTCACGCTAGAGGACATGGCCTTCTGGCGCAAAGACGAGGACGCCCTGGACAGTGCGGATGGAGCCAAAGGCAAGAAACAGCGGACAGCAAGCCAAGAGGGCATAGACGAGCAGGAAGAGCACTTCGTCGACGCCGCTCTGGCCAAGGCCAAGGGAGCAGACCCGGCATCGCCGAAATCCGCCAGGCAGATCGAAGAAGAAGCGGCGAAGGAGCGGGCCAAGAAGATAGAGGAAGCAAAGGCCAGGAAGAGCGGCCGCTTGGATTTCACCGATGCCGAAGAGGCCGGCTTCGCTGCCTCCGTGGTCATACCGCACCTATTGCCTTTCAATCCCCCTCCCATGGACCTCCTTGAGAAGGACCGCGGCAAGCCTGAGACCGGCGACATCAAGGCTAACGCCAACATCATCAAACGCACGCTCATGAATTTCGGCATCACTGTCGAGATGGACGAGATATCCATCGGCCCTTCAGTCACGCGCTATGCGCTCAAGCCGGCCGAGGGCATCAAGCTTTCAAAGATAGTGGCGTTGAACAACGACTTGGCTCTGGCCTTGGCCGCCCATCCTATCCGCATCGAAGCGCCCATCCCTGGCAAATCCTTAGTCGGCATAGAAGTCCCGAACACGGCCAAGACGACGGTCGGCCTGGCTACCCTCCTTTCATCTCATGAATTCCAAGAGTCGGAGAAGCCCCTCCTCGTCTCGCTCGGCAAGGACATCACCGGCAGCGCCCATTTCGCTAATCTAGCCAAAGCTCCCCACATGCTCATCGCCGGAGCCACCGGCTCTGGAAAGTCCGTGACCATTCATGCCCTCATCACTTCCCTCCTCTACCGCAACTCCCCTGAGAACCTCAAGTTCATGATGATCGACCCGAAGCGCGTCGAGCTCACGCTTTACAACAAGATCCCCCACCTCCTCACGCCAGTGATCACCGACCCCAAGAAAGCCATCCTCGCCCTCAAGTGGGCCGCCAAAGAAATGGGACGCCGCTATGACGTCCTGGAGAAGAACGCCGCCCGAGACATCGATTCGTATCACAAGACCATTCTCGCGCCCGCTTTGGCCAAGCTCAAGAAAGACAGGGCTGCCGGCAACGAAGAGGAGGGCGGAAGCGGCCAAGCCCTGCCAGAGACCATGCCCTTCATCGTCGTCGTCATAGACGAGCTGGCCGATATCATGCAGACGTATCCGCGCGAGCTCGAAGCGGCTATCGTGCGTCTGGCCCAGATGAGCCGCGCCGTCGGCATCCACCTGGTCATCTCCACGCAACGCCCGAGCGTGAACGTCATCACCGGCCTCATCAAAGCCAATATCCCCAGCCGCATCGCCTTGCAGGTGGCATCTCAGATCGATTCTCGGACCATCCTCGACCAGATGGGCGCAGAAAAGCTCCTCGGCCAAGGCGACATGCTCTATCTCGGCGGCGACATGGGCAAGCCTGTCCGCCTCCAGTCCGCCTTCATCTCGGAGTCGGAGGTCAAACGCGTGGTCAAGCACATCGCCGACGCATACAAGGACGAGATAATGGACGAGATCAACCTCACGCCTACCGAGGCGGGCGCCACCGCCGCCTTCGATGCCATGATGTCCGATGACAGCTTCGAGGAAGAAGACGAGCTCTATGAAGCCGCGCGCGAAGCGGTGATGTCGGCCGGAAAGGCTTCCACCTCCTACATCCAGCGGAAGCTCGGAGTCGGGTATTCCCGCGCCGCCAAGCTCATGGACGCGCTCGAAAAGAAGAACGTCATCGGCCCGCAGAACGGCTCTAAGCCTCGCGAAGTCATCGGAGCCGCGCCGAGTGCCGAGAGCGCGCAGGCCATCGAAGGCGCTCCAGAAGCGCCCTCCCCCGCAGCCTGATGATGACGCGGACGAAAACCCTGCGAGCCATAAGATTCGGCTCTTTCTCTCTGGTCGCGGCCCTCATAGTCGCCTATGCGGTCTGGAGATCCTTGAATTATGCGCGCGGGCCTGAGATCATCATCGATTCGCCTGCGGACGGCTCCACCATAACGGCAACCACTACGATCGTTTCTGGCCAGGTCCTTCGGGCCACGAGCCTCTCTCTGAATGGCGACTCCATATCCGTGGACCAGAACGGCGATTTCCATGAGACGATCATAGTCTTCCCCGGCGTGAACGACCTTTCCATGACAGCCACCGACCGCTTCGGCCGCACCAGCAACCGGCAACTGGAGATCTTAGGGGCCGCCAGGTGAGCGCCGCATTTTACTGGTTCGCTTTTCTGTTTTCTGCTGACTTGCCTTCTTTACAGCGTGGTATCATATATCCACGCCTGTACATTACTCTTCGCCGAACTGCGGCCGCTCTTTCGGGAGAGCGCGCCGTCCTAAGCGATATAACTGCACGAATAATATGGCAACAAAAAACACCCAGAAGAGGGCACCGATTACAAAAGCCGCCGACATGAAGGCCGCCGAACCGGCCAAGGAGCTGGCCAAAGAGCCAGCCAAGAAAGCCGTCCTTGACGATATGGCCCAGAATGGACCGGCCAAGAAACCGGCAGACAGCGCGCCGGCGAAGCAAGCCGGCATCCGCGACGCCCTGGACGCGATCCGCACCAAATTCGGCGAGGACAGCATCATGAAGCTCGGCGAGAAGCCGAAAGTCAACGTCGGCGCGATCCCTACCGGCTCTTTGGGCTTGGATTGGGCGCTCGGCATCGGCGGCATGCCGCGCGGGCGCATAATCGAGATATTCGGCCCGGAATCATCCGGCAAGACGACTTTGGCGCTCCACGTGGTCGCCGAGGCCCAAAAGCAAGGCGGCATCTGCGCATATATAGACGCCGAGCACGCTATGGATCCGGAATACGCGAAGCGCCTTGGGGTCAAGATAGACGACCTCCTCATCTCCCAGCCTGACACTGGCGAACAAGCGCTCGAGATCGTCGATTCGCTCATCCGCACCGGCAAGATGGACGTAGTCGTCATCGATTCGGTGGCGGCGCTCACGCCCAAGGCCGAGATCGAAGGAGACATGGGCGCCCACCACGTCGGCACCCAGGCGCGCCTCATGTCGCAGGCCCTGAGGAAGATCACCGCCAATGTGGCCAAGTCGAAGACTATCGTCATATTCATAAACCAGATCCGCATGCAGATCGGCGTGATGTTCGGCAATCCGGAG
>JAGWWT010000086.1 GCA_018970245.1 Patescibacteria group bacterium | reverse complement strand
GCTGTTCTTGGCGATCTGTTCGACGATGCTCCAAGCGCTCGCATGATTCTCCGCGAGGAAATCTCCCATCGCGTTGACCCAGATTTGCTCCTCGTTTTTGCGAGCTTCCCGGTCGCGGTCGTGGAGGTCTTTCAGGAGTTTGTTGTATTCGCGCTCCGGGGAGAACATCTCTCCTTCAATCGGTGGACCGGAGATTGTCCTGCTTTTCTTCTCTGGCGCTGGCGGCTGTTGCTCCTCGCCCGGCAGGAGCACAAGCCCCTCATTCTGTTTGGCGAGGACAATCGCCCGTTCCAATTGGTCAGCCACTTGTGCCGAGAGTTCTCCCACCTGCTTTTCAGCGTTTCTCTCTTTGGCTTCACGGATGCGCCGCTCCTCGCGGGTTTCCATCCCGAATCCAACCCGGCCTGAGCGCGCCAACTGGATTGCTTGCCCCGTGTAAGTCCCGTCCTTCATCAACGGGAATGGAGCGCTCCCGTCATCCGGGTGAAGAACGCCCTTGCTGTCGAGTGTCCAGCGGGTCCCCTTTCTGGAGACGAGGTAGTCTCCAGACCTTCCGATGTGATTCAGAGCGTGCTCGGTCTGCATACGAATCATCAACGGGAACTGGTCAAGAGCCGATTCCTTCTCCGCGTCCGTCCAGCCGGCCGTGTCGATGACTTCGTTCGCGAAGGCGTCTTCCGCCTCCGCTCTGGTTTTTCCGTGCAGCGGACCGTAAAGCATCCCAGCCTGTGCGGCCTCGATGTCCCGATGAGCTTCTGAAATCCTCTCTTCTGGAACTTCCGCGGCGAGTCCAGCCTGTTTTCTCGCCTGCTCACCATCAATTCTTCCGTCAATGAGATCGGTTTCTATTCCCCGGAGATGCGCAGCCTCCCTTTCCCCTTCCGGCGTTGAGCCCTCAGATTCCAAAGCCGCATCTTGCGAAACTCGAAGCGAAGATACCTTTGCAAGCGTCTCCGCAGTACCGCGGTCAGCCGCCTCAAATGGCCTTTCGGGTTCAGAAGAAAACGTTCCGTCGTCGTTGAGGAATTCATCTCCGTCTGGAGTCTGGCGAAAAACCCCAAATCTCCCGTCTGCGGTCTGGGCAACCCCGAAATAGTGGTCCTCGCCGCTGAACGTTTTTGCCCGATAAGCAACGTATCCGCCATCTAAAACAACACGGTCTGCGGTGCGCGTTGGCGCCGCTTCACGGGATGCCTTCTGCCGCTCTTCCTGCCCTTGCTTATAGGAATTGCGGGCCTCTTGAACTGATTCCCTCGCTGCCGATACGTCCTTTGCGGCCGAAAGTTGGACTTTGCGGTCCTCAAGTTTTGCGGCGGCTTTTTCTGACTTGCGAATCGGACGACCTTCGCGCTCCGCTGCCCGGCGTTCCTCTTCTTGCGCACGCCACTCGTCCTCGGCGGCTTGCCGTTCTTTTACGTCGCTACTGAGAAGTCCGGCGAGTTGCTTCAGGTAGTGCTGGCGCGACTGCTCCTTCTGCTCTTCAAGCCTGTTGTCCTCAATTGAACGGAGTATGCGGCTCACCGCTTGCGGTCGCCACGCTTCCCTCATCGACGCGTTATAGCGATAATTGGCCCGCTTGGT
>JAGWWT010000085.1 GCA_018970245.1 Patescibacteria group bacterium | reverse complement strand
GCGGCGCAAGAGGCGCGCCTGCCGGTAGGCGATCGTCGTCCCCACCCGGTCTGAATCGCCTCGCCCCTCGGAGCTGTAGATCCGGCAGTCTCGCTGGATCCAATTCAGCAACTCGGCGATCTCGGCCAGGTGGTAGCCTGTCCCACAGGCGGTGCTCGGCCCGGCCACCGCTGGCATCCACTTCCCCGGTCGCCCGCCAGAGGGCAGGTGCCAGACGGCGTTCCCGCCGTGGATTGACCGGCCATCGGCCCCGAGGACCTTGTACAGGCTAGGCATGCGCGATCTCCTCCCGCGAGGCGCGCTCATTCTCGATCTCATCCCGCGATCGACCGCAGAGACAGCACGTGTCCTCTCTCATCAGGTGAGCGCCCCCCCCCTCGCCCCGGTCTCTGGCCAAGACCAGCATCTCGCCGGTCACGGTGTACAGGCGCTTTTCAGTCATCGGCTGCCTCATCGATGTAGTCCGTCGCACAGCGCCTCGGCTTGCACCAGGCTGCCGACCGGCGCGCCGGTCTCGCTGTGGCGCACCCGCGGGTGCTCAAGCGTTGCGTGGGTCAACTTCCCCTGAATTCCCTTCCTGGTAATCGGAAAGCTCCTCCCGCAGACCAAGCAATACAATTTTCGTTCCATTTACTGGCCTCCCTAGGCATGGAGCTCTTCCTCCATGGGGCAGATCCCAGCCTCGTACAGCCAGGAACGCCGCAGGGCGTCTCTCTCTCGCTCGGCCAGATCGGCGCGAGCCTCGGCTTCACGGATCCGCGTCACCACCAGGGCGCAGGCCAGCACCACGCCCAGACAGCACCCGAGTGATGCGCCTGCGAGAAACAGCAGGCAAGCGGTCAACACGGCAGACATTTGCAGTCATCACAAAGGTCGGACGTGGTAAACTTGACCGGCGGGCGAGGGTAGTCGGCGCTCATCATACATCCTTCACACACGGCTCCCCCCAACAAGCGTCTCGCCTCTCGCTTATGCCTGGCAGTAAATCCGACCCTATCAGTCGGATCTAGCGTCATCAGCACCGCCAAAGCTACCTCCCGAGGGCTCTCACAGCCAGACGCAATTGCGAGCAAGGCATCGGCCGCCGTATCCACCTCTTGGTCTATCCCCGGCGCCCAAAAGTATCCCTTACTGTACGAAGTGATGACCATCTCCCTACTTATCGTTTGGTTGCACATCGTTAGCTACCTCAACATCGTCGCGGCCCTTGTGCCGGTCGCACCACAATCCATTCGTGAGCGGACTCCGCCATCTAGCCGGCTGAGTGCACCGGTCTCCCTCGTTTTCGGATCTACTTCCGTGCCAACATAACTTCATGCTTTGCCTTCTCCCTCCATGACCACGGAGGCCATGCACCAAACATCACCCTAAATCGGTGGGCGGCCCAGCCGGCTTTGAATCCACAGCGTGCCGCCCGTTGACACAACCCTAGATAAATCTGCCATGCACCAGGCTTCGCGGCAGCTTGCGCAGATGTTATCTCTACCAGATCGGTATTGACTTCAACCGGGATAGATCTCACGGGCCTAGGCAAGATTTCCCCACACTCCGGACATTCATCCCCGGTATCAACCGGCAATACAACCCAGCAACTTGGACATTGGCGCGGATTG
>JAGWWT010000045.1 GCA_018970245.1 Patescibacteria group bacterium | reverse complement strand
TCCAGGCCTGAAGTTATCTGCGATCTCTTGCGCTTGCCTGGACTGCCATTGAATACGTCGACATAGAACTTGGCGGCCTCCTCGGCGCCCTTCTCGAACCAGATGAATGGGGTGATCTTTTGCATATGATGTACGTTAGAAATTATAAAGGCACCCTCATTATACGAGAATGCGCCACCTCTTGGTACAAAAATGCCCGGCCGGTGAAGGCTCGGGCGGGGCTATCTGGGCATGCGCCGATAGGAATTCGACTGGGTCATTATCGACAGAAGGAGCATCTGCCGGGCATCGCCGTTGAAGCATAGATCAAGCTGCCTGGAATCTTTCTCACGATGCCTGTGGATGGCATCCATGATCTCTTCCTTGGTGACGCCTGGGTCTGCTTCGGACGGCAACGACTCGGGAACATGAGGCCACGCGGAGTCTTTCATATCTGGAGGCATTATAGCATCAACTCGATCCGATCGGCCGTGGCACTACTCTTTCGATCAGTACGAACGTATCGGGATGCGTGGACGATGCTTCCCTATTGAGTACAAAAGAATTAGTGCCGTGGCCGATGATCCGGCCATCAGCTAAGGCGACATATTGGCCGGGACATTTTCTGAGCAGATCCGGCAGGTGCCGTTCGAAAGCTGAAGTGTTCAGCTTATAATGCTCGTAATAGCGGTTCCAGTACGCGTCCTCTTGTTCTTTGGGCAATCGGGGCGGGCCGGCTCTGCACGCTTTTTCGCGAGCTTCTGTCTCTTCACGCTCTTGCCTATCGAGAGCTTGATACCAGACGCATAGCAGAAGAGCCAAGCATAGGAGGATCATTCCAGGGGTCATATCGTTCCTTTTGTTAGGTCTGTTTTCCGAAGGCAGGATACACCTTTCCGCTTTTCAAATCAAACAAAAAAGCCCGGCCGTTAGGTGGGGCAGATAGGATGTACACGGCGCTGTATCAGTCCCACTCGGGACCGTCACGCTCTGGGTGGCGATGCTTGTAGATGACGTCAGTTACGATATCCCATACCTGGAAAGCGAAATGGACTCCTAGATACAGGATGATGAACGATCCGACAAGGTGCCATATGATCAACGGCTTGCTGTCGGGTGTGCAGGCTATTATCGATCCTGTCATTATCCAAGCGATGAGCGAAGGCAGACCTAACCTGATGTCTATGATCTCGATGAACCCTAGCCAGAAGATGGTCAAACCGGCCAGGGCCGTCAGGATCCCGATAAGTATATGATGGTGCATATGTAAGAGCCTCCATCATGAATGATATGTCGAAGACGGTCACTGTCAAGGCTTCCCTTTCCTCTTCAAATACCTCTTCCCCTTCAGCTTCTCGGGCAGATAGCTATCTTCCTTTGAGCCGGGACTCTTCGGATATTTCTCATAGCCTTCGTGATAGCCGAGCTCCTTCATGAGCTTGGTGGGCGCATTGCGGATCTTCAAGGGAATGGGCAGATTGCCGGTCTTCTTGACGTCATCCAAAGCCTCGAAGTAAGCGCTGTATGCCGACCGGTCCTTGGCGGCCAAAGCAAGATAAGCCGTCCCGTGCGCCAAGTTAATCTGTGCCTCTGGTAAGCCGATCTCCTCAACCGCTCGGAAGACTTCATTAGCAACGACGAGCGCCGTGGGCTGGGCGAGGCCGATGTCTTCGGAGGCGAAGACGACCATGCGCCGAGCGATGAACTTGGGGTCCTCGCCGCCTTCGATCATTCTGGCCAGATAATAGAGCGCGGCATCGGCATCTCCGGCGCGCATGCTCTTTATGAACGCAGAGATGGTGTCGTAATGCTCCTCGCCTTTCTTGTCGAAACGGATGAAGGCGTGCTCGAAGGTATTCTTGAGGTTCTCGAGAGTGATAGTCCCGTAAAGACGTTGGCAGTTTTCTACGGCAGTGATTGCGATACGCGCATCTCCATTAGCAAGGGCTGCCAACCAATCTATGGCGTCCTTTGGCATCTTGATCTTTGTGCGCTTGATGATGGTTTTGAGCTCAGCCTCATTCAGTGACTTGAGCACGAAGACGCGGCAGCGCGAAAGGAGGGCTGGAATCACCTCGAAGCTTGGATTCTCGGTGGTGGCGCCGATCAAGGTCAGCTTGCCAGACTCGACGAATGGCAAAAGATAGTCCTGCTGGGCTTTGTTGAATCTATGTATCTCGTCGAGGAAAAGGACCTTCGGCCGGCCTTCAAGGAGCGTGTCAGGCTCTTCGACGATCTTCCTGATGTCGTCCTTGCCAGCCGACACCGCCGAGAGCTCGTATATGCGCGCATTCACCGCTTGGGCATATATTCGAGCGATCGTCGTCTTCCCCGTCCCCGGCGGTCCCCACAATAGGTACGAGAATAGGTGCTTGTCCTCTATCGCCTTTCGCAGCGGCTTTCCCGCACCCACCAGATGTTCCTGGCCTACGAATTCTTTCAGCGATTTCGGCCGGATTTTGTTAGCTAGTGGTTCCATTGGATTTCATTTTCTTCTGCAAGTAATCGGAAAAATAACCGGCATAGCGCTTTTGCAGATCGGGAATATTCCAATCTTCGCCAGTTATCACCCCTCTACATCGTACGGCTCCGCAATTGCATTTGATGCGATATTCAGAAGAATCGATCATGGCGTAGTCGATCGTTATCTCCTCACCTGGATCGATGTCTCTCATGGCCACAAATCGATATGACCCCTGAATGCCGCAATTCGGCTCACATGAATGATTGACGTGCCCGTAGGCCTTCGGCTCGTCGCCCAAGACCGTGATAACGAACGCATCGTCATCGACTTGAAGAAGATGATCGAAACCTTTCAGATACAGTTTATCCGCTTCGGATCTTGAGATTTGCCTATCATTATATGTGGAAAAATCGAGAAGCAATTCGCCCTTTGATATATGTTCTTTTGCAAACAATCCGCCGCCTTCGATCGGACTGTTACGGTCTTCCAGTTCAGGCGATAGATAAGCAAGCCTTGTTTTAGGTTCCAGTTTAATCGCGAGGAGTTCCATATGCGGAGTATACGCCTATATGAACCCATGTAGCAATTTTACTTAATGATCTCCTGTATCTGTCGAGAACGTTCTAGAAAGAAGTTAAGTAACGTACCGGCCATAACGCCAACCAGAGCGATTAGTGCTGGAATTAATTGATTAAAATCAAATTTCCTTCCATTGTTATTCTTTACCCAATTTTTTAAATGCCGCATGATATTCATTCACGGCTTTTTTACAACCCTTTTAATCTCATCTTTTTGTCTTGCGGTGATAGTGTGACCGAGAGCAGCTTCCAGGTCTTCCCTACCGATTACAAAGTTTCTGCCGACTTTATGGGCAGGTATCAGACCGGATTTAATTCGGTTAAAAATCGTTATCCTGCTAACATGTAGTAGTTTAGCTGCCTCTACCGTGGAAAAATGGCTCTGTTTAGGTAAATTTCTGTTCATGTATATAGCTTCACATATGTTAAGCTATAAATATAGTAGACCTAAAATACATACTCCCACCCAGGCTGCCATTTGAAGTGGGTGGCGACGAGCTTCTCGAGAGGCACGCCGTTCACGTAATTCTCGATGCCATATTGGGTGGCGCGGTGGCCGATGATCATGACGCGCTTCCCCGCATAATCGCGGCAGAGGTCGTCGAGGAATGACTTCATGCGGGCGGTCGTTTGGGTGTAGCTTTCGCCCTTGGGGAACGGCACGGTGATGCGCTTGGGCTTCTCGGCATCGACGATCTCGGACGGCTTCTGGGTGAAGTCGCCGTAGTTGCATTCACGCAGGCGCTCGTCGCGTATGATCGGCCAACGGTCGCCGAAACCGATCTCGGCCGAGCGGTAGGCGCGCTGCAGATCCGAAGTGAAGATGGCGTCGAAATGGTCGTCCTTGTAGCGCTCGCCCATTTCCCGTGATTGGCGTTCTCCCAAGGGCGAGAGGGCCACGTCATTCCAGCCCGAGCTCAAATGGGCTTCGTTGTCGAACGTCGTGCCGTGGGCTTCGAAGATGAGGGTTACTGACATAATTGACCGAATGATACAACGCAGGTAGGATAGTGTCCAGAAAGGCGTCTATGAAAATTGTTACATTGAGCAAGACAGTCCGTACATTCCAGCGCTTTGGAGAAGAAGAAAGCGATGCGGTTGAACCTACGGGGCCTATCATTCCAGCCGGTACTAGAATTAATGTTGGATACATTGCAGAATTCAACTTTGGGGGCCGAAAGCAATCCTTTGTGCGAGTCTTCGGTTGCGGCGAAAAGGAGTACGATAGAGACTACTTCGTCCTGATCCTGGAGATGGAGAACAAAGAACTTTCAGCCCTGGTTCCAGTGGAAAAGTCGACAGCTCATCTATTTACTCCACAGGGACGCGAAGAGGTGGCTACAAGATTGAAGACGACCTGTCCGGATGCAAAATGGCAGGTCGATGAAAGCGGTTTTAGGAAGGAAGGTGACCGGGAGATAATTCCTGACCTGACCATTCTTAATCTTCTTTTCGAGACCGCTACCCGACAGCAAGTTTTCGACTGGAGAGATTTCGCGGACGTCGAGAAGCTGCAGGACAGTGATTGTAGAGATTGTGATTAATAAAAGCATTAGTTGACTCGAGCCTTCACCGGCTCGGTTTTTTATACCGTCATACCGACACGATCTCGAATTTCTTGCGAATTGACATCTCCGATTGTAAAGGTAGTATCTCTCCAGATACGAACAAACAACTGAATATGCAAAACTTGCCACCTCCTGAAATCTACGCCCTGGAAGAAAAATACCTCCCATGGGGCAGCGTTATAGCCGACGTCGCAGATCTAGTCTGCCAATGGGCGCCGCATTACGGAAGAGTCCTGGATATGATGTGCGGACCCGGCGTCCTCCTCGAAAGGCTGGCGAAGAAGCGCGTGGATCTCCGGCTTCACGGGGTCGACCAAGAACCCGCCTGCGCTGATTACGCCAAGAAGACATTCGGCTTCGAGATCGACTGCGCGGATGCTCGGCAATGGGAGCCCAAGGTTCCCGACCCATTCGACGTCGTCGTGTGCACAGCCGGCTTGCACCATCTGCCATATGCTGACCAGAAACCATTCATCGGCAAGCTAAAAAGCTTGCTAAAGAGCGGCACTGGCACTCTCATCATCGCCGACCCATGCATCCTCCCTTTCCGAACAGAGAAGGAAAGGCAGACCAGCAGCGCTGTTTTGGGTCACGCGACTCTGCTTGCCACCATAGAGAGCGAGCCGCCGCGAGAGATCCTCGATGCAGTCATAGGGATCCTCCGTAACGACGTATTGGGCGTTGAATACAAGATGTCCGCCGTGATCGAAGAGAGGATGCTGAAAAAGCATTTCCGTCACGTGATCAGCCAGCGCATATGGCCAAACGATGACCCGCGCTTCCATGGCGATTACATATTCTTGGCCCACGATTGAGAGCGCATCCATCCTTTTCCCGAGCTCATAGGAGCTCGGGATTTTTCATCATATGCGACTACAATGCGCTTTTATGGCTGACGGGCGACTTCTGACAAAGTGAAACGACCGAAGATGCCTGTGCCTTCAGTGAGACCGGCCGGTTCGAGGATATCGGCCCTGTGCGCATCCTGGAACTTGATGAGCGCGGCCTTCGTGAGCGAACCGAAGAAATCAGTCTCATTGCCCGGAGAGCCGGGACCGTCGGTTGCGAGCATGAAGCCTTTTGCATTCAGGAATCTCTGCAGCTGCCGCACATCTCCACCACGCATCCCCTCTTCGAGGAAGCGCGTGAACCCTGTCGTTGAAGCCGATGCCGCAACAGGGATCGCCGAGGCCAACGGACTGATCGGGGTCGGCGAGCTATCCGGAAATAGATATGCATATTGCGCCTTCAAGGCCTGCGCCTGATCCGTGAAGCCCATCGCTATGAGATTCTCATACTGACCGACGACGCTGCCGCCGGAGCTAAAAGATTCAGGGGCAGTGCTTGAGTCGGAAGCGTTCGAGCCGCTCGACGCCTTCTGCCCGAAAATGGCGAAATCCGAGAAACCTGTGGTCGTGCAAGACACGGTCATGCCGACTGTGTCGGTGGAGCAGCTCGAAAGGGCCGTCCACGTCCCGGAATCATAGCGGTATATGGCGAGTGTAGACGTATCCAATCCGGAGACGTCGCCGGCCGCGTACGAGAGCTTGACGGTGAGAGCTTGCGCGAACGAAGAGACCGTGGTCGTGGCATCGGAGAAGGCGAGCAAGTGGAAGATTTGTCCGGCGAGCGTCTCACCAGATGGCGTTCCTGCCGCGCTCGAGAATGCCGTCGCGTCTATCTCATCTGCTTGGAATATGAGCGAGCTCGAGCTCGTCGTGAATGCCGCCGGAACGGTGAGCGTAAGGCGCCCAGAAGAGAGCGTGCCGCCTGTCGAGGTGGCGATGGTCGCCACAGCGGACGAGATGATGCCGGCAGAGCCGGTGCAGCCGGAGGTAAAGAAGGTCTCGTCCGGAGAGTAGATGGAATTGACCATGCCGTCTTTTCCATAGATCTCGTAGTGATATTCGGCGCATGGCTTCAGTTCCGAGAGGACCAGCGAATGGCTCGTGACGCGAGTCGCCGTATCCTCTTCAGCCGTCGACGAGCCGTATGCCGATGAGACGCCGAAGAAGATGCGCGACGATGTCGTAGTGCTCGTGGTCCAGGTGATCGTCGCTGTCGCGCTTGTCGTCGCTACGGCTATATTCGAGATGGAGAGGCTGGCGCTATCGACCAGGAATGAGACGGTCGAGCTCGTGGCATAGTTGTTCGAGCTATCGCGGGCCACGGCATAGGCGGTATGCGTTCCTGTCGTCGTGGCGCTCGAGTCCCAGGAGATCTGATAGGGCGCGCTCGTGACCTCGCTTCCCTGTTTCGCGCCGTCGATGTAGAAGGTCACGCCGGCTACCGCCGTATTGTCAGTGGCTGAAGCGGCGATAGTGACCATGCTCGAGGTCGATTCATTGGCTACAGGCTCCGTGAGAGAGACGACGGGCGGCTCCGTATCGGTGATGGTGCCGCCATATTCGTACGCGCCGATATCAGTAGCACCGACGCGCGCCGCGCCTCGCTCATCGAACGCCGGCACGGTCGAAGTCGCGCCATTTGTGCCGGTGCCGCCGTTGTTTATAGCTATGGAGCCCGCAGAAAGCGATATCGTCGGCACGCCGTCATTCGTGCCATTCAGAGAGAGCGTCGATGACAGGTTAGGCGTTCCAGTAGTCGTCGAGGCCTGTAGATCGAAGGTGCCGTCATGGTTCGTGTCTGTCCAATCGCCGCTGCCCGCCCAGGTATAGAAATCAGACATGCCAACGATATTATCGCCGTTATCCACGACATTGCCTTGGCCGCTCGAGCGATAAGCGAAATCTATCGGTATGCCGGACGTGCAGTATGAGCCGGTGTGATAGAGGTTATCGGCGATGATCGTATTCTTGATGGTGAGGATCCCCGTCGAGGTATCCATGCCTACGGCAGACTCGCAGGATTCATTCTTGGTGATGGTCGAATTGGTGATCGTACCGCTGCCATTGCGGAAGTGCACGCCGGCGCCGGAGAGGTAGCCCGTGGTAGCGGTTATGGTGTTCCACGCAATGGTGGAATCAGTGATCGTCGTGTAGCCTCCGGAGACGATGTAGTAATCAGAAAGAACGCCGCAGCCCATACCGGTCGAGCCATTGCAGAGGTTATGGTCGATGGTGCTAGAAGCGACATAGAGGACATCAAGGTTGTCTATGCCGGCGCCGCCGTTATCGCTGATATTGTTATCTATCTCATCGGCCGTGACATAGAGCGTGCCGTTATTCTGGATCGCGCCGCCGTAATAGCCATAACCGACTTTCGGTCGGCCATTCCGTATATTCAAGCCCTTGATGGTCGCCGTTACGCCCGAAGAGATAGTGAAGACGCGCGTCTGGGCGGAAGTAGAGGCGGTCGCAGCCTGGACGATCGTCTGATCTGCGCCCTGGCCGACGATGGTCAGATTCTTGCCGATAGTGAATCCTGCCGGCGTGGTCACGCTCGTCTCCACGCTATCCGTGAGCGTGAACGTGCCGGTCATATCGATTGTGTCGCCGGCCGCTGCCGATGAGTACGCTTTCGTGAATGAACGGTACGGCGAACCGGACGTGCCGTTGCCGGTCGTATCGCTGCCGGTCGAGCTGTTTATGTACCACGTAGTCGCGGCTTCCACTGGATGAGCGACGACGATAGAAAGACAGATGAATGAGGCTAATGACAGCGAGAGGACTGCTAATGCATCTATGACAAAGTTCTTACGGCGCATAAAAGTGGCTGTGAC
>JAGWWT010000044.1 GCA_018970245.1 Patescibacteria group bacterium | reverse complement strand
ACCAGAGATATCATCAAGACAAGACTTCGCAAGAATGAGCTCAAAATAATGATCCCACTCCACAAAGAAGCAATATTGCCGCCAATGACTATTCCACTTAATCAGGCCTAAGTACTCGCCCGATTTGTTCATGATGACGACTTTGCGCGTTTTACCTCGGGTCGTCTGCTCTACAAAATCTAACCACTCACTCATCTCGGAACCACATCCCATAAGGCAGTATCCTGTGAAAAATAATGATTCTCTGCGCACTCATATGAGAGCGTGGATGATCGATACCAAACAGACCTGTCACGTTCCGTGAATGGCTTAACCTTGTCTCTAGCACAGATCGGACAACAAGCAAAGTTATCAAAATATCGCGCATCGCCCGGAGACTTCCGCAAATCTGCACGATGTGAGCGAACACCCATCTTACTCAAGCGAGAATCAGCCACTAATCTAATTTCTTAGCTCGGCTACGTTTGATTTTCAAGCGGTTCCTATAAACCGCAGTTAAATCCTTGCGCTTGCGCCATCTGGGTTTGTGTCGCTTGAAGTTCATTTACCACATCTTAAACAAGGATAATGACCATAACATATAAATCCAGCGCAATTCATTTTGTCATGGCCAACGAGGAGACACATCCATCTGCGCCAAGTCATGGCGCATCATACCAGTGAGAGAAGTCTTTAGCATCCAACCTCTGCAACATGTGTTTAATAACGAACATCTGAAGAGTGTGAATAGCATGAACCCACTCGTCTTCATTGCAGTTGAGATTCCACGCTTTTAACTGCTCCATAAACTTCATCAATAAGCCATTGGCGTACTGCTCTTCCGCATCAAAATCTAAATCAGCCATTATCAGCCATTAACACCGACATTCCCAAATCGCCCGTAAACACCCACTGCAACGAACGGTATAACCATTCTTGTCATAATTTCCAAGATAAGTAACAAACTTATGGCACTTACACCGAGGCATTACAGCTTCAAGACTATTCTTCTTAGACAAGAGCTGCCGTCCCCACGCAATCGCTCAAACCACACGTACAATCGGGGATGGATCCTGACTGTTCCGCCGTCACCACATCGTCCCATTTAGAGAGAATCTCATGTTCTACCCAATTATCATCAGCAGAAATTATCGTCTCTTTGTAGCCATGCGGAGTGTCCTTCTCTGCCCATAAGATGATCGTCTTGCCAACTCCGGTAAAATACATATAAGTCTTCATCTGTGCCTTATACTTCTCATAGAGATACCCTTCCGGGTAAGGCTTATTAAACGCGAATCCAGCCTGCGATTTAATATCTACCGTAAAAGGCTCCGTCTGACCAGGAATATTACACTTGCGGACATCAATATGGCCTTTGATCTGTAGGCCACCCTCTTGCGCCTCAAACGGAAACTCAATTTCCTCGTCGGTTGTGAAGCCGAGATCCTTGAGAATGAAATAGATCAGGCCATGAATAAAATGTCCATATATGAACGACTTCATCAACTCAAGCGAAGGCGGCTCCGACTCAAGCAAGCCAGCGCGGCGAGCAAAGATCACCCGTGCACAATCGAGACAATCGCTCGATGGATGAAAGGCGTCATCCTTGGCCTTATTAGGCTGAATCAGGATCGGAATCTCATCGGGAAACACTCCCCGCGAGAACCACGCATTTAGATGCGGAACAAGTAAATCTTTAGAACCATACTGCTTAGCGAAGGAAGCTCCGACCTTGGGACTTATAGCGCGAACTCCGATCCGACCCACACAAAATCATGTGGAGGAAGCTCACCATGCTCTTTCCGATAGGCCAACATCGCAACCCTAGCGTCCGAACCTAATTTACCACCAACGCGAAGAACGATTGCTCCACCATGCGAATCAATATACTGCTGTATCTCAGCGTGGTCGCACTTGGGAGTATCCGTCAACAGAACATCCTGCATTAGAGCGAGAACTCCCAGCGCCAAATCTTAACGCGCCATCCGGTTCTGACCCAATCATGGGTGAATGGATCATAATAGCCCAACTGTGTAACAGACATTTCTCTAGTCTATCAGCTAAGGACTTAAATGACGCCACCAAGGATTCTTCCGGTAGTAGCGATCATGAGCCCTCTGATAGCCGCGCTTGGTCAATCTTACTCGCCAAGGCTCCCAACCGAAGATGGCTGCTTTGAATATCTCCCACAATCTACGCTTGAATCGCAAAGGATATCCTAATGTGTGCCGATGTCGCCATTCGTATCGGAACATCACTAGGTGATTGTGTAGACCAAGGTTAATAGCAGACAAGCCCTTGTGGTTTGACTTATAATTCCTCATACCCTCTCCAGCGCCATTGTAAAAGCACGAGTTCCGAGGTTATTTGCGCGCAGTAGACTGCTGAACCTGGTCTCCGGATTAAACTGCGGAATACCATCGATCTTACGAGTGGCAGAGCGGACAGAAGATACGTGATCGGTGTAGAACTGAACCGCCTGCACCGCACCCCACAAAGTGCCGTTGATCGAGACCTGCGAGGGATGTCTACGATTGATCTCGAAGATGTTCTCATGAACCTTGGTCGCCATCGTGATCGCAGGCTGATTAGTCTGCTTTCCATTCTTGACGACCGGCTCCGGGATCGGGGCGAGACTCTGCAAGAACTCCTCGAACTCAGAATCAGAGAATGACACCTGCGCCATCTTGTCTGCGATCTCGGCAAGCTCCTGATTATACTTGAAGCTGATCTCCATCGCCCGCCTGGCCTCTGCCCACTTCTGCGCCGCATTGCGGGTATGCCTGATCTTGACGACTCGCTTGGCTCTGTTCAAGCCGTAGTTGAGCGTATTCTGGCAGAGCACCCGGATCGGCGTGATGAACAGAGTGATAGAGACAGAGCCGTCATGTGAATTCATCAAACACAGGAACGTCTCTACCGCGTCCTTGCCGGAGATCAGAATTTCTTCCGGCATCTTAAAGGTCCAGACGACCTTGCGACCGCCGTAGAGTGAAAATGCCGTCTCAACCGCAAGTTCACCCGAATCAACTAGATCCATCATGAAATCAGGTGCGGCCTCGTTCTGGAAAACGTGATAGCCCTCCTTGACGTATCCAAGCACGAGTGAATTATCATCCCTGACTGTGAAGCGATCCTCATCAAGAACTCGATAAGGATCCTGAACGGCCTGCTGTGCCTCCACCAAAGAAACAGTCCAGTCGAGTCCTGCCGCCTGATTGAGTTCAGACAGCTTGATCTTCTTAGTGCGTTCGATCAGTCTGATGAGATGCTGGTTCTTACTCCAGTGCCAAGGCTTTTCACCTACGATCAACATCGAGTCGAGCGGGTTTCCCTGCTCGTCAGTGTACAAGCCTGCGCCGCTACTGTCTAGTTTGGATACTTTTCCCATTAGATTCTCCTTATCGCTTAGCTAGCCAGACTTGAACTTTGTCAGGATAAATGTGATCAGAGAACATATGCACCACGCTCGTCACAACGTACGACTGCTGATTAAGCATGACGTATTCACTATTGCGCGGGATTGCGTCAACCTTGGCTTTCTTGATTTCTCCGTCTACAACATCGTGGAATTCGATGTACGCCATCACACTACCCTCCCGGCAGGAACAGCATTGCAAGTATCACAGTCGATATGACGGTCATCGAAACTCTGCTTGAGATCAGCGTAAGCCTCCGGCCCCATCATCGAATAGACAAGTTCGAGATAGGTTCTCGCAAACCAGGGATCGTGCGCATGCGAACCATAGCGAGCCTCCGCCAGTACGTGCGCAACCTCGTGGCAGAGAATCATTTCGTACATATGACAGGGAGCCATCTCGATCTGGCCGGACTCGCCATTGATATCATAGCTACCGACCGATCCCTGCGAGTTTCCCTTGCGCACGTGACCGACCACGCGCCGAACCTGCGGGAAGTTGCGCTCCCAATAGGAAGTCTCCCGCATCGAGTCGAGATAGTTCTGCAACTCCGGAATGGAGACAGCAGAACCGTGATTACAACGATTCTCGGCGCGGTAAAGCTCGTCCTGCTGGCAAGTCCTCACCTATTCAGCCCCTTCCTACCACGAACCTGCGACTGGCCGACATCAGCCCGCGCACCAGCGGCGGTGCCGCTGTGATAAGCAGAGCCGCTGAGCGACTGCTTATAGCTCGACCGGCCTTTGCGCAGCTTACCGTAGTGCTTGTCGTACCAGTCGTCAACACGGTCTTTGCGCGAGCGAAGGACGAGAGCAACAGACTCTCCCGCCGACTCGTCGGTCGCATGTGTCCGCTTGGCCTCAACCTTGACAGCGGCCTGCTGACCGGTACGCTTAGCAGTCTGCAACTTGGAGTGGACGGAGTTGGTGAATCCTTCCAGGAACTCCTGCTTGATTCTAACCTTGTGCGAGTAAGTCTCCCAATCGTACTGAGCCTTACCCTCGTCACGCCACCAGTTGGTGAGCGAAGAGATCGCCTGCAAGCGCAGACTAGACTCAAGCAGGAGGATACGCTCAAGATCAGAGCGGAAGCCGGTGATCTCGTATTTGATCGCTTTCTTGCGATTGGTGACTTCCGCTTCATACTGACCACTGCGCCAGTTGCGACGAACACGGACGGCCTTACGACCTTCTTCATCAACGACCGTAGTCTGCCACTGCACGACCTTACAATCATTAACTTGGCAGATGCGCCAAGCGAGATCGGCAAGCTCAGCACGATTGTTGCCGGTAAACACAACAGTACGCTGCTCGATCTCGTCACGCTCGACTCCGCGAGCTGCATCGATCATCGCCTCTTCGACCGCATACTGCGCCATAAGCTCCTGCGCCTTGGCGATCAGGATCTCGGCCTCTTCGGGAGAGGTCGACTCTGCCTTGGCGAGTAACTTGGCGATCTTATTCGCGTACTTCTCCTGGGTATCAGTCATTGTAGATACGCACCCGAGTGTGCGCTGCTGCCTGATTGTTGCGCAGACTCTCGCGCACAGGCAGAAAATCGGTGTATAGAAGCTCGCCCTCACTGTTGCGCTTCTCGCCATGGAGCGCATACACAACCTTGGCTCCGGTGCGGTGAGACACGAGCGTAAGACCGACATCGCAGGCGTCGTCATAGACGCGCCCAAGCAAGAAGTCACCAAGGTCGCTGGCCTCGGTCACGAAAACACCGTCGCAGTAGGTGAAGCGATCGGTAGAAATGGGAGAGGGACTGAGAAGAAGCAAAGTGCCTCCTTGGAGAGGGAGAAAGTTTAAACTCACACCTAAATTAAATCATACGACGAATTTGGTGTCAAGTTCCTAAGCTGACGATCTTTGATGTAGAAGGTCAGATCGGACCATTTCCCGAAAGGCTCTCCGAGGAACTTCCGCTCTGCCTCGGGAATATCCAACCCACTAAAGCTCATCATCAGCAGAAGAGTATGACAAACCTCATTCGCGGCTTCGTTCTGCTTGTGCCTGAGCGTCCGCAAAGACCAGCTTGGCTTGATCTTCTGACGCTTAAGCCGAGGCATCGAGATTCACGGTATCATCTGTAGCTGTAGAGCGGCGCAAGAAAATCACTCGAATTCGGCCGGTTCGAGGACTGCGGGCGATGATCTCATTGTCTCTAACCGTGACTTCCCAACCGTAGGCTCGATGCAGCGTAGCCTCCACCTGGAAGTGCTCGTAAGCCTCCTGCTTAGTAAGCACAACGCTAGAAACATGTTCTTTACCGTCTTGAACAGTCACTAGGCGGAAGCGCGTGTTCACGGCACACAATGATGATGAAAGAAACCGTTAGCAGCGGCAACTCGCCATTCATTATTCGTAATCGGCTCATGACAACCATCGCAGCGCTCGATGTCGTCTGCGACCAAATTGCGCTCGTGAACGCACACATAGCAGCGACCACACGGCTGCTCCGGAACGGGATCTAGCTCGATCACGCCATATTCGCAGACGTACATGTCTCTGACGAGATCATGAGCGCGGACGAGAGCAGCCTCACGTGACGGCATGGTCTCACCAATCTCACTCGCAAGATACATGCAGTCCTCATCAAGCACGGACATACAACCATACTCGAAGACAGAATAAGTCCCATCCTTATTTTGGCGGACTCCAACGAAGTTATCAGCGGACATCGGAGTCTCCTCTCACTAGATCGAGAATGACATTAGAAAGATATTCATATTCCGCCGCCGAGTACGCCGAGTACGCCGCCGAGTCCGCCGCCGAGCGCGCCGAGCACGCCGCCGAGTCCGCCGAGTACGCCGAGTACGCCGAGCACGCCGCCGAGTCCGCCGAGTACGCCGAGTACGCCGAGCACGCCGCCGAGTCCGCCGAGTACGCCGAGCGCGCCGAGCACGCCGCCGAGTCCGCCGAGTACGCCGAGTCGATAGAATCGATTTCGTGCAGGTCTTCCAGGATTTGGGCCTCGTCGGTCAACCCTGCTGCACGCAACGCTCGTACAGCATGAATACGCACGGCTCTGTCAGCAGCAATGAAAGCAAATTTCTGCCACACTGCGGGTGTCCACTCCTCGACACGCTCAATAATCCTACCCCGAGTGGTAACCATCTTAGACTCTTCATGCTCAATTGCGGCTTCTCGATCAAGATCCTCGAACAACCACAATTCCTCGTTTACCCAACGAGACAGATGCTTCGGCAAGCAGTAATGGATGCCATGCTGGCAAGGAACAATCGGTGGCGACACCGACCTCTCCTCACCGGGGATCCAAACACCACTGCCGTGAGAGGGAAGCTGACCAGCTTTGAGAAACTTATAAGCTATTTCAGCAGACATCTGTGCAATACCTCCGTGCTTCCTCTAACGCAGCGGGGTTCTCCAACAAATAGGTCAACAGATCCGCCATGGCGACGACGAGATCAAGGGAATAATCCGAATCTGGCTTATCCGCAAACCTAGCCTCGTGGAATTCTGCCACCAATTGCCCGAAGTTATCTCCGTTGACTGAACGCTTGGCAATATCACGAACGTTATCCATTAGTTCCTTTCAGAGAGTGAGATGGTTGCCGGTCGTGCATTCGCCATCTCTGTCCGGAATTGGCTCGGGCCTAGGACCCTACACCGGCTTTCCGTGCTTAACAGAAAATGCGGGCAGTGAGATTCGAACTCACATGGGCTTTCGCCAACGCGTTTTGAGCGCGCCTCCTGCTGCCAATTCGGATATGCCCGCTCAATCACCTTGTGCATTACGGTTCAGTTTGTCTGCCTCAGCTTGAGCTTCGGCCTTAGTCTCGAACGACTCACCGATCTGCTCACCATCTTCATATCTGATGACACACCATACGTCGGCGCAGAAAGTGTCAATTCCTGGCTCAACTCCGTATTGGTCCATAGCAGAAAGTAAAGCAGATTACGACTTTGCTGTCAATCTTGCCTTAACAGCCAACTCATCACACATTTGATTCCACTCGACGTGAATAGGATCGTCGGTAGCTCTCTTATTGTGCCCGCGAATATGCAAGAAGTCTGTCTCCACTTCAGCAATCCATCTATCCTCCAGCAGACATAATAGGTCTATCCAGAGGGATTGATTGGCTACCGGCTCACCCGCTGAATTCTTGAAGCCATTAGCCAACCATTTCTCATACCACTCATCAACCAAACAATTTACGAGATAAGCAGAGTCAGAAACTAGGACGACCGCCTCATCCTTGTGCTGCCAATTCAGATACTCGAAGCCTTTGATAGCCGCGAGGAGTTCGGCTCGCTGGTTAGTGGAGTCGTCTTCTGTGCCGGAGTCGTAGGTAGCCAGCTTATCATCTTGCACAAGCACCCAAGCCCATCCGGCTTGCTTACCTGAACAAGCTCCGTCAGTGTAGAGAGTCAGCGCCAAGAGTGCCAAGTGACAAAACGCCACTTACCGATTGCGTACCAAGTCTCTTTCAAGCGCAGAGTTTTACCGATCCGCCAAGGATGTCCGCGCGTTAACCTCCCGCCTGCAAAATAGAGCGGCTGTCCGCGTAAGAACGCTCTTATTTGATAAGTTCTAGACCACAATCCCATTCAGCTCCAATTGACCCACCGAACTCGCCCGGATAATACTCAGACCAAAAACGAATCTGATACTCTCCTGGCGCTAACTCCCGCCAGTCGATCTCATTCCCTTCTTGATCGCTGAGCGCATCAAGACCGACGTGCCACAACTCTACTTCGACATCGCAAACACATTCCTCTCGCTTATGCCCCATAAAGTCATCGTCTAGAACTTCAATAGGACAGTCAGAATTGTGCTTGACTGAATAGGACTTATCTTCGCCCTCTTCGCCCTCAATCAGGAGAATATGCGGAGGCCCGTACTTCACAATCCCAGTGCCTTAGTCA
>JAGWWT010000043.1 GCA_018970245.1 Patescibacteria group bacterium | reverse complement strand
GCGAGGACATGGTGGACAACGGCGGCTTGAAGGTCATCACCACGCTCGACTACGATATGCAGCAGAAAGCTCAGAGCGTGGTCGATAAATTCGCCCCGTCCCTCGCCGCCAACTTCAACGCCAGCAACACCGCCATGGTGGCGATCGACCCTCAAACAGGCGACATCTTGACCATGATCGGCTCGAAGGATTACTTCGATCAGAGCATAGACGGCCAATTCAACGTCGCACTAGCCCTACGCCAGCCAGGCTCGACATTCAAGCCGTTCGTCTATTCCACCCTCTTCAAGAAAGGCTACACGCCCGAAACGGTCCTCTTCGATGTGCAGACAGAATTCTCACAATACTGCACCCCTGATGGAAAACCTAAGAATCCTACCGACGATCCCAAGAAAGTCTGCTACATGCCAGACGAGTATGACCATGTCTTCGAAGGGCCGATCACGATCAGGAAGGCTTTGGCCCAATCCCGCAACATACCGGCTGTCAAAGCCCTGTATCTGGCAGGCCTGCCGCAGTCCATCCAGACGGCGACCGATCTGGGCATAACCTCTCTCACCGACCCGAACCGCTACGGCCTCACGCTCGTCCTCGGCGGCGGCGAAGTCACGCTTCTGGATATGACCAGCGCTTACGGCGTATTCGCCGACGACGGGATGCGCAATCCATACCGTTCTGTCCTAGAAGTAGACGACGCCGAAGGCAACGTGCTCGAAAAGGCCGGCACGACCACGCCGACCAGAGTGCTCGACCCGCAGATCGCCAGGCAGATAGACAGCATACTGTCCGACAACACGGTCAGGATGGCCAGTTTGAGGCCGATCGCTGACGGCGTCGGAAGGCCGGTCGCCATAAAGACCGGAACCACCAACGATTACAGAGACGTGTGGACCATGGGCTTCACGCCAAACCTCGTCGTCGGCGCATGGGCCGGTAACGACGACAATACGCCCATGCAGCAGAATGTCGCCGGCCTCATCATCTCGCCGTTGTGGGGCGCATTCATGTCTCAGGCCGTGAAGAGCCTCCCAGTAGAAGACTTCCCGCCTCCGCCTCCGCCTCTCACCGATGGCAAGCCTGTTCTCCGCGGAGAGTGGCAAGGCGGCATCTCCTACTTCATAGACACGGTTTCCGGCAAGCTTGCGACCCAATACACTCCTCCGGAAACAAAGAAAGAGATCCTGTTCAATAGCGTCCACAACATATTGCAGTGGGTCAACAAGGACGACCCGCGCGGTCCCATACCGACCGATCCTACACAAGATCCGCAATACCAATATTGGGAATACGGCGTCCGCAATTGGCTGAAGAACTATGAGATCTCGCATCCCGATTTCAAAGAATCGACGAACACCACCGTCCCTATAACCGCTTATGACGATGTCCATACTCCGCAGAACGCCCCTCACGTGACCATAGTCTCTCCGGCGGCCGGTTCCACCATAAACCCCCAGAGCCTTCTGTCAGTCCAGCTCCAATCTCAAGGAAAATATCAGCCCCTGAAGACGGAGCTGTACCTGAATGGGCGCTACGTCCTCACGGATGAAAAGGACCCCTTGAACATATCGTTCGTTCCGGCGGACGTCGGCGGCCTTTCGACAACTAGCAACTCCATATCGGTCATCACTTACGATCAAGTCTACAATTCCGGCCAAGCGACGACCACATTCAACATCAGCCAGTGATCATATATGGCCGTATAGTCCGTTAGCGGATATCCGAGACGCGGATAGCGCTTTGGGCGGAATCTATGTCTCCTAGGATGGCCTGTTTCTTTATGAAGATAGCCGACCGCAGAGACTGGCTGACCCCGGATAGCTCTACGATGCCGTTCTTGAGCTTTATAGATCCGATATCGATGTCCGCGCCAGTGCGCTTTTTGATAGCCTCTCTGATCATATTCCTGACGGCTATCTCCTTGCCTATGGCGCCTTGGATCCTCTTGAAGAATTCGCCTATTCCCTGCATATGATCTCTAGCGGGCTTCAGCGCGTCATCGGCATGGCCAGATACATGAATGTCTGGTCTCCGGAAACCGGCCTTATGACCATCGGGCGGTTGAGGCCAGAGAGCTGCAAAGAAACAGAATCCGAATCGATCGACTGGAAGCAATCTGCGATGTATTTGTAGTTGAAGTTTATCTCGACCTTATCACCGGAAAGAGCGGCATCAATGGCGGTAGTATTCTCTCCGACGTCGCTGTTCTTGGTCTGGACCTGGAATACCTTGCCTTTAGGGTCGATGGTCATATGGACTTGGTTGAACTTATCGGAAAAGATATTGGAGATCTTCAAGGCGTTCACCAGGTCGGCCTTTAAGACCACTGCTTCCGTCGAATAGCCCTTAGGGATGATCTGTTTGTAGTCTGGGAACACGCCGTCGATGACCCTAGACACGAAATGCATGCCATCTGTCTCAAATGAGATCAAGTTCTTATTCGTCCTCATCTTGACCATGCTCCCCATCCCCTCCAGGATCCTTATCGTGTCAGAGACATTCTTGAAAGGTATAAGGGTCTCTGATATTTTCGCGCCTGGGGGCATTTTAAGCCTTTTCTCGGCCAATCTAAACGAGTCTGTCGCCGCGAAAACCAGCATGTCATTGTCGCGGTAGATGTATACGCTAGACAGCTCCGGCTTTACGCTAGAAACAGATGAGCTATACCAGACTGATTTTAGGCCTTTAATGAATACATCTGTAGGGAATTCGACCGGCTCAGCATCGGTGATAGTTGGTATGACAGGAAAATCCTCTGGAGGAACGGTTTTTATGGTCCCTTTTGTCTTGCCGGCAGATATATTCAAGTTCCCGGAGACCGTCTCCATTTTGACGATCTGGTTCTGATCGAAGACTTGGGATATGAAAGATGAGAGGATATTGGCCGGGACAGCGATAGTGCCGCTTTCTGTGGATCTCACAGGTATGGAGACCTCGATGCCTACATCTAGATTTGTTGCCTTGAATACCGCGGTGCTGTCGCCGAGCTCGATCAGGATGCATGAAAGGACCGGTAAGGTCATATGCTTGGCTGCGATGCGCTCTACCATCTGGACAGCCGTCTTCAGTTTTTGGAACGGTATCTCGAGCTTCATGATAATAAGTAATAATTATCTATATAAATAATTTATTGTTATTAGCCCTGTGGAAAAGTGAATAAGCCGATATTATCTATATTCTCGTTGATGGTTGGTTGGTCCTTGAAATGGTTTTGATGTTCATACTACAACGTCTGTTTTATTACCTAGCAGATAATCTTCACTGGATAAACAGTTTTTCCACACGTTCATAACATAGATCTCAACTGGTTTATCTCCTGCGACAGCAGGGCATCGCTCTTTATCTCCTCCTTCATCTTTTCATATGAATGGATCACGGTCGTGTGGTCGCGGCCGCCCAACTTATCGCCGATCGATGGGAAGGAGATGTTGAAATCTTCACGAAGGATGTACATGACCACCTGCCTTGGGCGTACGACTTCTTTGCGGCGGGTCTTGTTGTATATGCTATCTTCGTCGATGTTGTAAAAATCGGATACGACTTTGACTATCTCTTTTATAGAGACGGTCTTCTTCGGTTTGGCGCTATTCTTGAGGATATTCTTGATCTCGTTGAGGTTCAGTTCCCTGTTCCGGAGCTGCGTCTGGCAAGCGATGACGTTGATTATGCCTTCTATCTCTCTGATATTGTCCTCTATCGTGGACGCGACATATTCCACCACCGGATCGGATAGAGTGATGCTTTGGGTGTGGCATTTTGAACGCACTATCGCCATGCGCGATTCCTGATCAGGTTCAGGTATATCGACGATCATGCCGACGCTGAAGCGGCCGCGCAGCCTGTCTTCTATCCCAGGGATGACATTCGGATGCCTATCAGAAGAAAAGACCAATTGGCGGCCTGTATCATGGAATGTATTGAAGAAATGGAACAGCTCCTCCTGGAATTTCTCCTTGTTCGAGAAGAATTGGACGTCGTCCATGATCATCACATCATATTTCCGGTACCGGTCTTTGAATTGTTGGACCTTGCCTTCGTTTATAGCCACGAAGAACTCGGATCCGAACCTCTCTGATGTAAGATAATAGACTTTTTTGTTAGGGTGGAGCTGTTTTATCCTGTTTCCAACGGCTTGGATGAGGTGGGTCTTGCCTCTTCCGGTCGAACCGTACACAAAAAGCGGGTTGTACACATGTCCGGGGGTTTTCACCACCATCTGAGATGCCGCATGGGCCACCTCGTTATATGGACCGACGACGAAATTCTCGAAAGTGTATCTCGGGTTGAGGTTATCTTCCTTGTTTATGTAGAAATCCTGCAGGGGCATGGACATCGTTGGGGCCATGACGGCGGCTTTTTTCTTCAGTTCCTCCCTTTTTGCGTCATTTTCCTTGGTTATGACGTATTCGAGGGCCCTGACCCTTTCATTCATGGTCCGGAGCACCTTCAATATGGTGTTGTGGAACTTTTTATGAAGCCATTCCTGCGTGAATGAGTTCGGGACGCCAAGATAGACGATCCCCTCTTCCTCTCTAAGGATGCCTGTTTCTTTGAACCACGTGGAAAAATTGGCTTGCGATACGGAAGACTCGATCTCGATCAGTGCAGTCTGCCACATTTTTGAGTAGTCCTGCATGGTTCGAAAAGTGAAGTAAGTATACGCTTGTTTATAAAAATGCAAACTTGTGGAGAGTGTGAAACTGTGTTGATAACCTGTGCATAGAGAGGTTTGGCCGCGGTCTTGATCCCGTCCACGTCGGATTCTTGTGTTTTTTATCATAAAATGTAATACTCGGACCATGTCATTCACTTACAAGCCCAAGAAAAGGAAGCGCGCAAAGTCTCACGGCTACCGAGTCCGTATGAAGACTTCTTCAGGCCGCCGCGTTTTGGCTAGGCGCCGTGCGAAAGGCCGCCATCGCGTCGCTGTATAACATGCTCCCCCGTTCCAGACGGCTCCGCACCTCAGAATTGAACGTCGTTATGCAAAAAGGAAGAGCATTCCACTCTTCTTTTTTCATTTTACGCGTCCTTCTAGGCGTTCCAGACGGCTACTTCAAGCTTTCGGCTGTAGCGCCGCAGAAGATCTTCAAATCAGCTGTGGCTAGGAATAAGGAAAGACGGAGGATCTACGAAGCAGTCAGGCCGCTTGTGGCGGATGCAGCCCCGAACGCGCATGCCATGCTCATAGCCAAAAAGCCGGAAGAAGAGGCTGCTTTCGATGCCATAAAGGCCGACATCAGATCGCTTTTTGTAAAAGCCGGCCTTTTAAAGTAAGATTAGCTCCATGTTCACAGAAATAGTCGTCCGGCCGCTCTATAACGGGCTCGTGGGATTGATGGATATCATCCCTGGGCTGGATGTGGGCCTGGCCGTGATCATCTTCACAGTGATCGTCCGCCTGATACTGTATCCGCTCTCTAAGAATTCCCTGTTGACCCAGGTAAGGATGAAAGACGCCGAACCGGAAGCGGCCAAGATCAGGGCACAGTATGCGAATGACCGGCAGACGCAGGCCATGAAGATAATGGCCTTATATAAGGAGAAGAGGATCAAGCCTTTCTCCGGCATCCTCCTCCTTATCATCCAGCTTCCGATACTTCTCGCCCTCATCTCCGTCTTCTACAAGATAATCCCGACCATAGACGCTTCCCTGCTATATTCATTCGTGCACGCGCCAGCGCCGAACCCGACGCTTCTAGGCATCGATCTCACCAACAAGAATCTCATCTTGTCAGTGATCACGGCGATCATCCAATTCTTCCAGCTGCATTTCTCGCTGGCGGCCAAGCAACAGAAGGCTATGGCGGCTCAGACGATCAAGAACGGAGGAAAACCGGATACGGCTGCGCAGCTATCCAACTCGATGACGACGCAGATGAAGTTCATTCTGCCGATATTCGCTTTCGTCTCCATATATTGGATCATTCCTGCCAGATTCCCGGAGGCCTCATCGATAATCGCGATCTACTGGTCAGTCAGTTCCTTGTTCACTCTGGGCCAGGAGCTATATATAAAGAAGAAGCACTTGAAATGATAGAGCCGACTGGAGCCGGCTCATCCAAGTCACTGCGAAGCGACGAGATCTAGAGACCACAGAGTCAGGTCGTTCTTGTTCATGAAGAATAGGTATTGGTCTTTCCTATCCAGACCAAGGTTGAAGGCGTCTATGACGCGGTCAGACTGGTCCACGATGCTCGATATGAGGTGTATCTCCCCCGTCTGGGCGTTCTCCTGCCAGATCTTGTCTACGGTCGAGAGCGTGCCGGTGTACCAATCGTCAGGATAGGTGCCAGGAACAGGCTGAGAAGGGACGGCGCAGTAGACGATGTCTTGATAGAAATTCCCCCACGCGCACTTGTCAGCCAGAGTCCTTATGACGGCGTCGGTGTATGTCCCCTTTGAGACGTTATATATGGCCGTGAGGACGTCCTTGGCGGTCCCAGTCGACGATAACAATACATATTTGCCGTCATGGCTGACGCGGG
The DNA here is from genome assembly GCA_018970245.1 of Patescibacteria group bacterium. Taxonomy (GTDB): domain Bacteria; phylum Patescibacteriota; class Minisyncoccia; order Phycocordibacterales; family PALSA-1337; genus C7867-002. The sequence goes on along the minus strand of JAGWWT010000043.1, from coordinate 1,807 downwards.
CGCTCAAGCCGAGCAGAGGGCCGGCGATCTTCTTCCAAGCGCCGGTCTTGATGTCGAAGAAGTATAGGAATCCAGCCTCCGTTGCGGAACCTTTCGTGGCTATGGCTAGCGTATCGGCTACTGGCCACTCGACATTGACCTGGGTGAGAGGCGTAGAGAATATGCGCTTCATGCCGGATCCGTCGTAGTTGGCTATATAGCCGACCCCATATCCGCTCTCTTTTGTCATGAAGAAGATCTTCGAGCCGTCCGGTGAAGGAGCGAAGGCGATGACATCGGCAGGAAGGCTGCCGCCTTTGAGCTCGAACGGCGTGGACTCTACGCCTGTAGAAGTGGAGCTTGCGGCAGACGATCCGCCGGGACGCTTGACGATGTTCGCGTACACGAACGTAGGTATCCCGGTGTCGGTTTCGAGCATGCCGCCAACGAAGGAGGTAAGATTTTTGTTCCAAGCTGACTCGTATATGCGAGGCAGTACGGTGTTGGAGATAGTGGTCAATCCGAGGTCGTCCTCGCGGGCTTCGATGATGTTCCCTCTCCCGCGGTCTATCCACCTGACGACTGTGGTGCTCGCGGTCGTGCTCGCGCCATATCCGCCGACGGGCGTGGAGCTCAAGAGCCTCAATGCAGGGATCGTTCCGCCGGTCGCTGATGTCCCGAATGTGGTGCTTGTGGCCGAGCTGTAGCTATGCAGCTCAGACTGGCTCGTCGAAGCGGCGAGCGGCGGGCGGCCGAATGGCGTGAATCCCGGCTGCGAAGAGGCTGTCGGAGCCGTGAGCGTCGCTCCAGGGCCATGGAAGAAGAAGTAGAAGTAGGCGAAGCCCACGGCCAGGAGAAGGAGCGCTATGATCGATGGAATCAGGAGCTTTTTCATTTAGATCTTGAGCTGAATGCGGCGATATCAGCTTTTGTGCTATCCAGTTGCGATTGCAGTTGCTTCTTTTGTACCGGATCCATGACGCGGGTGTTCAATTCTTCTTGGATCGTGTCTAACTGCTGTGATAGCTGGCTCTGGTATTTTGAGACTGTCGTCAAACCAACGCCGCTTATATACCCTGCACCCAAAACTGTAAATCCGCCTATGTTCCTTGGATTAGCCTTGGCATCGACTCCGTCTAATTGGAGAGCAATACGGTCCTCAGCGGCCCTTTCTTGCAGTACCGAGACTTGGTCATATGCGCCAAGTTGCTGGAGTTGAGATGCCCTGTCGCTTTCTGTCTGGTCAATGAAGCTCAATCCATTTTGCACATACTGATCAATCTTAGCAACGCTAGGATTGCTAGATAGGGTCTCGCGATTTATGTTCGATAGGCTTTGTGATACACCCCCATTGTCCATGATGGATATGCCTGTATCCAAAGTCACTGCGGCAGTAGTTGATGAGATTTGATTATCGGCGTCGGCAATCTGGGTCTCTAACTGCTGGACTTGAGATTGGTCGCCATTCTGTTGAGCTGCCGCCAACTTGCTTTGAAGAGAAGCCTTATTTTGCTCAAAGGTGACTAGATCATTCTTAGCTTTTTTTGCCTGATCGACCGCTAATTGTCCGCTTTGATTGTATCTTTGCGCCTCAGATATTATTCGATTAAGGAGATTCATGGTGTTCGAGGTACCCGCTTTACAATTCTGGTCATCGATCTTGAGCGTAGGCTGCCCTGGACATGGCAGGCTTGGGACGAGCGTTGCGGGGACGGCTACGAACCTGGGATCGATGGTCCTCAATATGAGATATGAGGCCAAGATGAGCACCAGGCCGACAAGGGCATTCTGGACCTTCTTGAGGCCGTCAGTCTTTACCCCCGGGATG
>JAGWWT010000084.1 GCA_018970245.1 Patescibacteria group bacterium | reverse complement strand
ACGAAGGCTCCCATTAGCATCGAGTTCGCGCTGAGCGAGTTCGCACCGGACTGCGACTGCCCGTTGAGGGCGGTGGCCGTGTCGAACGCTCCGGTGCCCATCTGCACCATGCGCTCCATTTCGGATGCCTGCTGGAACATGGCCGGCTCGAAGCGCCCGATCTGGACAGTGCTGAGCACTTCCTGCGGGTTGCCCTGGGTGAGCCACACCTTGCCGGGGTACACGGCATTCTTGAATCCCTTGGGGATTCGGCCCGAGTCCACGCCCATCATCGGGGCACTGATGAAGCCCAGCGCGTCGATGTAGGCCCGAACAGAGGCGTCAAGGGCGATCTGCGGGTTGTAACCCTTCTCAGCAACGCCACGTCCCCAGAACCTGCCGGGTACGGTTTCATACTGGAAGGCGATGATCCCACGATCCTTCATGACGAAAGGATTGGCCATCGCACGCAGGAGAACATGGCCGTTGGCGATAGTCACCACGGCCTCGATGAGTTCTTCGTCGTCGCCAGAGTCATCGGAGGCCAGCAGCTCATCGACCTCTGACTTGCTGCCGAGCGCGTCATTGAGCAGGCCGACCGGCACCTTGCCGTGCCACTCCGTGATCTCCATTTCGTCGGCGTCAACGACGGTGATCTGCGACTGCGGGTCCACTTCCTTGTCGATGTCGCGGTTCAGCAGGCGGTGCTGCGGGAAGCAGAACGCCGTGGCCGATTCGAGATAGACGCCGGCCTTGATCTTCTCTAGGACATGATGCTGTGGCTTCACACGCTTGACGGCGCAGCCAAGCATTTCGTCAATGGAGGTAGCAGCCGGGTCGGGAATGAAGCAGTCCGGCCGGATCGACTCGCACGACACCACCACCTTCTCTTTGTTGGAGGCTTCGAGCTTCTGAGTCTGCGGGTTGCGCCTGGGCTTCGAGTGCCGGCGAACCTCGACGTTGATCTGCATGATCCCGGTGCCGAAGATCGCGGCGCACAGGAACGTCTCTGAGCAGGCTCCCTTGACGTTGACCAGCTCCATGTCTTGCAACAGTTCGTCACGTTGCAGGAGCGCATTGAGGGCCTGCTTGTTCTGGGTCTTGCGCTGGTCTATGTCGAACCACGCATCCCGGGCAAAGACGGCCTCTTCTACTTCGGAGACCGCGGCCTCGATAGCCTGAGCCAGCGCCGGAGTAATGACACGAGAGCGTTCAGACTCACGGTTCTGATCGAGCGCATCCCATTTACCACGCCAGAGCCTCCAGTAGTTCGCCCACAGGCGGGCATAGCCACGCTCGCGGACGTTCTCCCACATGGTCACGCGCTGCATGATCCAGCCAACCAGGGCTTGCCCTGGCTGAACGATAGCGTCATCGTTCGCTACGTCGGAGACGGACTCCGGTGTATCGACAATGATTTCCTGACCCTGCAGCGGAATTAGTGACATCAGATCCTCAATAGGTCATCAGGTCTTGGTCGAGTGGTCGCCACTCGTTGAAATCTTCTGGGTCCACGTAGTTGGCTTTCGCCATCTGATCTACGTACGACACGGCGTCTATGAGATCGTCATGCGCCAGCGGGTCAGGGAAGTCTGCTACCTGCGAGAGAAAGGCGTCATTCCACGAGCCGCGCAGGAGCTTGATC
>JAGWWT010000042.1 GCA_018970245.1 Patescibacteria group bacterium | reverse complement strand
CGCCGTCTGCGCTTTTGGCTGTGATTGTCATTGGACGCGATTGCCCTGTTGATCGTATTGAATTGTCTGGTTTGTTGCATCGCCGCCAGCTTGGTTCGTGCCGGACGCGGAATGCCGCGCAAGTGCTTCTTTCGTACGGGCCGATAGTGCGCCATCAAACCGCGCCCCGGCGACATCGGATGTCAAGTGCTTGTGGCCATTGATAAATTGGTTCCGAAGTCCGTCAAGTTGGCCGGAAAGCAGTTTATGCGCAACGCCGATACCCCCAGCAAGTTGTTCCGGGCTTGCGGCACTGTTGATCTTCTCCGCCAGGTCTTTACGGTCGCTCATCGCGGATTGGCCCACGATCACGCCTTTCAAGATTTCATCGGCGACAATGGCCTTGGCCATGTCAAAGCTTGTGGGGGCGGGGCCACCCGTTTGTTGAGCAAAGGCCTGTTTGGCGGCGTTAATCCACCTGATGTCCCCATTTTGCAGCGCGTCGCCCAAGTCCTTCAACACATCAAGATGCGCCACCGATACGTCAAGTGAACGGGTGGTGTTGCCTAGCGGCCCGGACGTGAAGGCCGCGTCTTGTTTGGTGGACGATTTGTAATCAATGGTCTTCTGCATCAATGCTTCGGGCGTAACGCCCTGCGCCTGCATCTCCCGCGCAAGCGCGTCCTGATATTTCATGCGGCGCGTTGCGCCCAAGGCCCCATTGCCAAATTGTGTGTCGACTGAGTTGTCCCCAGCAAGGCGGCGGCGCACCATGGAATCGATGTCAGATGAAGCGCCATCCCCTGCTTTCATTGGCTGGGGAATGGCCGTGGCTTGGGTTGTATTGAGGGCCTCGATTCCTTGCGGGGCGGGGGATGTTCTTTGCCCGCCGCCGTAGGGCATGGGGCCGCGCATGGGGTCGTTCACAAAGGCTGGCTTGCCGCCGCTCATGTAAACGCTGCCGACGGGCAGAATTTTGTCGGTTGTTCTGTCCGCGCCGTCTGCCTTCATGGCCTGCGCAATAGAGACGTGCTGGTTAAGCAGGGCATTGAAGTTAGCCGGGTCAAGCTCATGCGGATCGGGCGGCGTCCCCATAAGGTTTGCATAGGCCTTGACTGCGGCGATCTTTTGATCGTCTGTGCCGTCCTTTGCGCCCCATAGCAGGTTGCCGCCGCGCTCATATCGGCTCTTGAAGTCCTGCCCTGTTGCCGCGGCAATCTTCATGCCAAGGTCGGGCGCGGCCCCGTTAAGCTGAGCCAGTGCATTTGCGTCGCCGTTCAATGCCTGGCCCGCAAGAATATTGGCCTGTCGCGCTTGGGCCTTGTCCTGCTGGTCTTGGGCAAAACGCGCCAGTACGTTCTGGTTTTGCGCCATGCGCGCACCCGATTCACTACCGGCAATGAATGAATCAACGGGGTTGAACGCGGCCTGCTGCCTCAGATTGGCAAGGGAATTGGTGATGTCAAGTGGCATTGGCGGGCCTCCTTAATAAATCGAAGGTTGGCGTCTTGAATAAGAACTCTGGCCGCCACCGCCAAGCCCAAACAAGCTGTTCATGCCGCCCTGGGCCATCCCCATTATGCCGGGGCCAAAGCCGCCGCCGAACGCCATGCCGCCGATCTTGGCTGCATCGTCAACAAGCCCGTCAAGCCCGCCCCAGATGGAATTAGCACCCGCAAGCTGCCCTTGCTTATTGGTGATGTCGCCCATGTCCTGGGCCTTCCGCAAGTCAAGTCCCGCCTGTGTCGATGTCGCGCCATAGCCGGAATTTGCCGCTTGCTGAACGCCGCTCAGATAATTCCCGTAATACTCATTGCTTTTGTTGCCCGCATAGTCAGACAGTGCTCGCAACGTGTTGCCCGACGCCAGTGAGCCGTTGCTTTTGGAAAGAATGCCCGTCTGCCCGTTGTTGATGGCGTTTTGAAAATTCAGTAAATAGTTGGGGCTGTTGTGAAAGTCTGCAATGGCGCGGTTCCCGTCGCCAAGGCCGATTGCGTCTTGATATTTGCCAAGCGCGTTCTGGCCCATCGTGACATAGGGCTGATAGGCGCTGTGCGCCGTGTCATACCCGGCACCGATCTGCGCTTTGGCAGATGCCAATGCGTCGGCCTCCGGGTTCTGGCCAAAAATATGTCTGCCAACAAAATCAAAAATGCCCATGGCTGATCCTTGTTAAAACGATTTCGCCTTGCGGCTGTGATGTGGGGTTATTTTTTTGCGGCGGCCAAAAGCGCCGTTAGAATGGTGTTGAGTTCGTTGATCTTGGTTATCGCCGATCCCAAATCAGTCGGCGCGGGATAGCTTGGCGGCAACACCGCCGCCAATGCGTCAAGCCGTGTGCTCACCTTGTTGAAGTAAAGCACCATGGACTTGGACATGTTTCCATTGCCGTCCGTAAAGTCTGTGTTGCCGGGGACGGGGATCGTCATGCGGCGCACTCCCTCACGTCCGCCGTGGCGCTGAACACCGCCCGCACCACGGGGCTGGAAAGCGACACCTCAAAAACAAAGCCGTGCCCGTTGGCCGCGCCAAGCCTGCGGAACACAACCTGGTGTCCGTAATTTCCCTGCCTGCCGATGCTGTGGCGCTGGACTGTGCCAAATGTTTCCCCGCCATCGCGGGAAACGCGCAACATAACCTTGGGAGACACGCCCTCAGTGGCAATGCTATCCGCCTTCCCTTGGCCCGCTTGCAAGTCAAGATAGAGCGCGTCGCAGATCAGCCGCTTCGGAGAGGTGTTCACATTGCGGCTTAACAGCTTGACAATGAGCGGCTGCCCGCCCTCAGTCTGAAATGACGAAGCCATTTCATAAATGGCCCCGTCCGCGTTGCCCAAGACCAGGTGCTTGCCAAAGGCGTAAACATAGCCAACCCCAAGCCATGTTCGATCGAGATATGACTTCTTCGAGTGCCACGTCTGCGTCATGGTGTCGTAAACCCAGCACCACAGCGGGCAACGCAAGCCATAGAACTGGTGCCCGCCCAGAGCATATGAAAAGCCCACAATTGTCTCGCTGATCCCAGCGCTTATCGCCGCGTCAATGTCAGCCTCAACCGCAGACGTGGATACGCGCATCGGGGTATAGCCAGAGGCCCGCGCCACCATTTTTTTGTCGGTAATCCAAAAGGGCGCGTTGTCCACAATGACAACGCTGTTTTTGGCGATGCAGCCGCCGCCCTCTCCAAGGGTGACGCCCTGCAAGCGCTGGAACGGGAAGCCCAAGCCGCCGATGTAGCGGAACACCTCAAGCGAAGATGCCCCGAAATACCAAAGGTCTTCGCCAACGATAAACAGTTTCGTGCCGGGATCAGGCGAGCGTTGCGCCGTGTCGAAATTCAGTGCGTTAATGCTTGTCGATGACAGAATGTCGCTTGAAAACACCCGCCCGTCGCTAACCCCAAACAGGGTATATCCATTCATGTGAACGGTGGAGTGGACGCCTGCGGGAAGAACTGTGCGCGGGATGGAGGTCAATACATCGTTTTCAAGAACATAAACGGCGCTATCAGCGCAGATTGTGATTTGCGGGTTGGGTTGCTTGTTGTTCTGCGAAAAGCCGACGGGTGCTGTGCCAACAACAACGCCAATCTGGGTTGAGTTGCCCGTCACATCCACCTTGTAGAGCGCCTCCCCAAAGACCGCGTAAACGATATTGCCGAACGCATAAGCGCCCCGGCCCGCCTTGCCTGGCGCAACCTGTGCCCACGCACGCAGGCCCGGATCGGCAGTGAGCGCGTACTTGCTTCGCCCGCCAACCGTGATGTCAACATAGGCGTTTTCTATGACAGTGCCGCCGCCCTGTGTGGCTTGGCTGGTGTCAGAACTCGGCCCAAATTGAACCGGAATGCGGCGCGCGGTCATCGCCAATACCGCCACGGGGTAATGCGTTCGTGGTGAATGGTGTTGACCACCAGAAAGTCAGCCCTGATGCCCTGCCAGCCGGTGAGCGCTTCAACCTTGACATTGGGCGACAGGGCCGCGCCAGCACCAAACTCATCCGCCAAAGACACCGCCAGCATCGCCTTGACGGCGGCGATGTGCTTATCCTCAAGGGGCATGGGATCAGTCAGGGAAAGCGGTGGGAAGCCACCATACACCCCCTTTGCCTCCCATGACGCCAGCATGTCATTTAGACACTCAAGCGCGTCCTTGGCTTCATTTGCCGAAGGCTCTTGCCCGCTGGCCAGCAGGCCTATTTTGCGCATTGCTGCGCGGATCACGTCAAGCGCGGTTGTCATGGGCGGTTCCCGTAAAAAAGGGGAGAGGAGTTGCCCCCTCTCCCTGCGTTTGTTAGGCCGTGATGCGGACGGCCGCTTCCGGGCGGATTGTCTTGAAGCCGTACAGAATGTCAACACGCGAGAACTGGACACCGCTCTTGATGTCCCAATCCTTCCACACACGCATTGAAATGCCGTCCATCTGTTCAACAGCAGCGAAGGCCGCAGAACCCTTCGGGTTCGAAAGGTCCGCCGTTGCGAAGGTGAATGCGTCCTTGTGGTAGGCGAGGTTTTGGGCGTAGCCCACACCAGCCGCGCCGACAAGGTTGATCACGTCGCCAGCCGAAGGCATGGACGCAATGTTCTGCCGGGGGTTGAGTGCGGAGGCGCTCATTGCCGGGGCAATGGCGACGTTGGTATACGCACCACCAACAGCGGTCGCGTCAGCGGTTACAACGAATTGTTGCAGCCTTGGCGTGATAGCTTTGGACTCGGGATGCACGGCATAGCGCCCCGCGATCGTGAACACCGTACCGCGCTTGAGCGTCTGTGTGCCGCTGCCCGTGATGTTGATCGTGTTTGCGCCTTCGGTGGCAACCGTTGTGGTGACGGTATGAGCGCCAGTGGCCGAGCCGTTGGTGTGCGTCGGAACCAGGGTGTGCTCATAGATGTTGCCGAAGCCAGCGGTGCGGCCCAGAAGGCCGTCACGATATTGGCCCTTGATCGCGGCGCTGTCCTGGAACAGGCCCTTCACGTTGTCAACGATCTCCACCTGTGCGTCTGGGTTGAGAAGAACCGCACGCTCATCATATGGGGCCAGACCGTTCGTCATCGCGGCGCGGGCCTGGTTAAGGACGCGCAGAGTGGACGGGACGGTGCCCGCAGTGCCGACTTGATTGTACACGTCGGCATACACGGTTGACAGAACGTCGTTTTCAACGTCCGCCGCAAGCTGTGTCATCGCGGGCTTGATGATTCTGTCGGAAAAGTCATCAAGAGACAGTGACAGGTCCAGGTCGGTGAACTTCATCGGAACCGAACGGAGTGTGCCCACTTGCAGCGCAACGCTGGTTTCCGTTGTGTCCTGGAAGTTGTTCGTCTGGTCAAGCCCCACGTAGGACTTGAAGCGATTCGGCACGCGGATATTCAGCGTGTCGCCGATTTTTGCGCCCGTCTCGGAAAATTTATCGTCATACTTACGATTGATCGAGCCGATGAAGGTTGCTTTTTGGTGGAATACGCGCAACGTTTCGCGAGTCACCACCTTGGAAGTGAGTAGTGCGTTAGCCATTTGGTTTCTCTTTCAAGAATGAGGGTGTCGTCACGACACGCCGTTGTTTGGGATCAGGAGGCCCTCAGTTGCGCGCGACGGCGGGCCAGCCACTGCTCAGTGGTCAGGTCATCATCATTCGCTTCGGGGGAGCCGCCAGTGCCGCCGCTGCCGACTGTTTTGATCGGCACCGGGGCCTGGGTGAGTTTCTTCGGAGACGGGCTTGCCAGCCTCTCGGCGATCTTGCCGAGTTCAATGGCCTTCAAGTGACCGGGGAGCGCGTTAATCCGCCGCGCCTCTGCGTGATTCTTGCCGAGCACGTAGGCCACGGCGGGACCCTCTTCCATTTCGGAAATGATGCTGCCAACGGCATCGCTGATTGGCGCGTAAAACGCAACCGCGTCGAAATCGTCGGCGGGATTGTCAGACTTGTAGGTGCGTACCCGCTCTTGCCATGCTTCGGCAATCGCGGACTGGCGCGCCGCCTCAGCCCCGCTTTTCTCACGGGCAAGGGATTGAATGTCCCTTTCGGCAAGGCGGTGGTCAAGCACATCGGCGGTGTATTGCGCGCTATCCTCATATTGGGCCGGGTCTGGCTTTTTGAGTTTCGCGGTCAGGTCTGAAATGATTTTGTCCTTTTCGGCGGACTGCCGTTCGGCCTCACGCTGGCGCGCAACAGCCTGTTGAACGCGCTCACGGGCGGTTTGTTTGCGCTGCGCCAAAAGCCTTGCGGCCTCAGATGCTTCGCTGTCTTCCTTCTTCTCTTGCGCCGGGGTGGGCGCGTCGCCTGCCCCGGGCGTTGCCGTAACGCCGTCCTTTTGCGGAGCGGCTTCGGGCGTTGTTGCGGTGTTAACCGTTGTGTCGATTTGAGCGGCTTCGACTGCCGTGGTTTCTTGCGTCATGGTGTTCCCGTAGGAATGTTCTCGCCTCACGGCGGATCAACCGAAGCGTAATTGCCCCGGATCGGTGTGCGGGGTTCAGGGCTGGCCCTGTTGTCCCGGATTGGGTTTCTGCGGCATGGGATGCAGTAAACTGGCGTGCGCGTGGGCGTGGCCGAACTCATAGGCCTTGCGGGCGTTGTCAAGCTGCCTGCCCTCCGCTTGCGCGCCCTTGTCGGCGGCGACGGCGTGTTTCGTGGCAATATCAGCCTCCACCATGGCCTGCTTAATGGGATCCGGCCCCTGCGGCTTGACGCCTTCCGGCCCCACAATCTCAGCAGGCATGGTTTTGCGCAAGCGGGCGGCGAGTTCGCGGGCCTGCGGCACGTCAAGCGACTCGAGATACTTGTCGCCGAAGATTTTGAACATTTCGGGATTGGCCTGGAACACACCCGAAAGCGCTTCGTGCATGATTTCACGCGAATTGGCGTTGGAGGAACCAAGCTGCACGTGAACGTCGAACTTGGCCGCGCTTATGTCGTTAACAATGATCGTTCCGGCAATGGGGTCATTGTGCATCATGTTGATACTGGTCATGGCCTCCTGCCCGTCCTTCCCAAGGACGCGAACGATGCGTTCGCCGTCCATGACCTTCGGTATCAGGTCCACAAGAATCTCACCCGTGCGCTGGACCGCGACAGAGGCGTTATCGTGGAACACATACGTCCCCGTGTCCGCTTCTTTTTGCCGTGCCGAAATGGCCCGGCCAGAGGTTTCGTTGGACTTCCCGCCCAGGCTTGATGGGTAAATCCCTGTCGTTTCGTGCGTCGCCTGTTGGGCCATTTTGATTTCTTCGTACATGCCCATGCTGCCCTGCGGCGGCGGCTCTCTCTCAGGCTTGGCCCCCGGGGCCATCGGGTCGGGCCGCCACGGCAAGTACTTAAGCGTGGTGTCATCTGCCCTGTTCCAGTAATCCTCCAGCCCGTCAATCGAGCCGATTGGCAACAGCCACGGGGTTTTGGGCTGTTCGCCAATCACCTGTGCCGCGACAGAGCGAAAGAAATTGCGCATTCGCTGTGGGTCTTTGGCGTGACGAATGACGCCTTGCCGAACGACGTAGCCATCCATAATGGCCTCGTTGCCGATAACAGGCACAATCGGGATGAAAGACCCGGCCCATGTTTGCGGCTCATCAAGATACCCGTCGCCGGACATGATCGCGTGCTTGATGCTCTTTTTCTTTATGGCCCGTGAGCGCAAAACGCCCAGTGCCGCATACTCGCCTTCCTTTTTCCCAGTCAGGTCAATCGTCTGGCCCGCCTTCGTCATGCCGATCACGCCGTCAACCGTTTCCGTCCACCAGTGCGATGCAACGCGGACTTTCCGCCCGTCATCGCTAATCCATGACAGCATCGTTGCCCCGTCATTGGACACAAACGGCTTTGGAAACTCGGTGGGCATTTTGTCCGTTTTGAAGCGCCGCTTGAACGCCTCCTGTGTCATCATCTCGGTCACAAAGCATTCTGTCGCGTCTGAACGATCAAGCTCTGTCGCGGCTGAATCCCATATCACCGCCAGCGGATCAATGATGCGCTTGATCAGAATGTCTTGATTAAACGAATCGTCATTCTGGTATTCGGTTGCGATCTGCCAGTGGCCAATGCCACAAGACGCCTGGCAGTGCACGCCCCAAGAATAAACGGACTGCGCCTTGGATTGATATTCGATCTGCCGGATAAGCCCCGCCATGATCGCCGTCATCACGTCATCGCTGGCCCCTTCGGCGGGGATGGGGTGAATGCTGGGCCGTGTTTGCCGGAAGTCGCCCACAACCTGATTGATAAACTGCGGCAAAACGTTTTCTGTGATCACGGGCTTGTTTGTGGCTTCGCGGCTGCGGCGCAGTCTTGCATCCCATTGTTCACCCGCGATAAAGCGTAAATCATCCGCCGCCAGCTCACGGTTAAGCCTGTCCGCGAACGCATAGTGTTCCGCCCTTTCCAGTGCGGCTTTGTGATCGTCAGACAGGCTCATTTAAGACAT
>JAGWWT010000083.1 GCA_018970245.1 Patescibacteria group bacterium | reverse complement strand
GCCGAACAGCAGCAGCTTTTCCGTCAGCGTGGTTTTCCCCGCGTCCGGATGGGCGATAATGGCAAAGGTCCGCCGCTTGGCGATAATCGTGTCGAGTTCGTGCGCGTTCATGGAGCAGGGGGATAGCGGATTGGGCGCGGTTTGTCAGTAGGGATATAGGGCTAAACTATATGTCAATCGAGTTTCCGTGTTCTCAGGGCAATTCAGTAAAAACCTCATGAGAGAAGCCTGATGGCGAGGTTTCTGTTGTCCTGCAAGGTTTCGATAGCCTTGGTTGGTGAGTGGGAGACGGTTTTGAGCAAGGCGAGGACAATGTTGTTCAGGATGAAGAGGGCATGGGGAGCCTTGTCCTTGCGGCTGGTGAGGGTGTCTTCGCCGAGGAACACGTCCTTGTTTCTGTGCATGATCTCGATGCCCCAATGGCTGCGATTGAAGGTGAGCAGGTCTTGGGGGGAGGCTTTATCGGCTGACAGGCTGGTGATCAGATAGGCGATTTCTTCTTTCGGCTTCGGCCACACGCCTTTTTTCTTGCGTTGAATGATACGACGGACGCGGCAAACCTGTTGGGCGGTTGGGGCGTTGTTGAATAAATCCCACCAACGGTCGAGCTGATTGGAAAGGCTGGCTTTTTTGGATTTAGCCATAGACGGGAGCGGCGAGGTCGCGGAAAATGTTGAGGGCGTTGACTTTGATGAGAGCCTCGACTTTCTGGCGGATAAAGGTGCGGGAGAACATCCTTTCTCCGAATGAGGTTTTGAAGCGGAACATTGCCGTCTCGACCAGCGAACGGCGGTGGTATTCGTTCTCGATTTTCCACGGCGTTCGCCCAAGTTCCTGACATGCCCGAATAGCGTTGCTGCGCGGGTGATCGGTGAGCGGCGACTTGTCTGGCGGTACGACGGCGTTCTTGCGCGGTGGCGTACAGAGGGCTGCGCCGTGTTCGGTGGCGGCGTCGTAGCAGCCCCATGTGTCGTAAATCCCATCCGCCGTGACGCGCCCAACGTGCTTATCATTCGGGACTCTATTCAAAAGTTCCGGCAGATGTTCCTGATCGCCCGTGCTGTTTTCCGTGAGGTCAGCGACAATGATCTGTTGCGTCACTTCGTCGATCATCAGATGCAGCTTGCGCCAAGTTCGGCGTTTACTTGCTCCGTGCGTACGAACTTTCCATTCGCCTTCGCCGTAGATTTTCAAGCCAGTGCTGTCCACCAAAAGATGCAACGGCTCACCCGATTGCAGGGCGGTTTTGACTTTGACGTCGATCTCGGCGGCGCGAACGCAAAAGGTTGTGTAGTCCGGCACGGGTTTGTCGGCGCAATGCCCCAGCTTGAACAGCCCTTTGATGAAGCCTTCCAATCCTCGATAGGGAAGTCGATAAATTGCTTTGATCGTCAATCCAAGCTCAATCAAGCCGTCGCTATATTCCTGCGGACGCCCGCGTTTGCCGCTAGCTGCTGGCGGCATGAAAACCGTTTCATCTCCCAGATATACCGTAATGTTGTACCGCCGCACCAATCCGGCGTTATACTCCCCCCAGTTTTTGATGGACTTCTTAGCCGAGAATCTTCTACCTTCACTCATGGAGGCTCTCCTTTTTTGCAAAAAAAGAGTCTCCAACCCAATTCCTTAATTTTCGATTCACGAATTAGGGGATTTATTCAACAACGCC
>JAGWWT010000082.1 GCA_018970245.1 Patescibacteria group bacterium | reverse complement strand
GTCGTGGTGGAGAGGTTGACGAAATTGCCGTTATTCCCCTGCCCGCTCCGATCGTACGCCTTCCCCGTCGCCCAATTCATGTCCTGGTTGTTGAAGGTCCAATAGCCGACGAGGCCTTGATTGAGCGATCCTGGACCCGAAGCGATCGTCGACCCGATGGTCACGCCGCCATTGCCTTGCTGGTAGAGCTGCTTTACCTCCGCCGCCGACAGGACGCGATTGTAGACGCGGACGTCATCGATCGATCCATCGAAATACTGCGAGTGGGTGCCTGAGACCGTCCCTATGTCTGCATGGTATGAACTGTCGTCGCCGGCCGTTCCGGAGCTGGAATTCAAGCTGCCATTAGCGCATGGAGCTCCATTTACATATCCAGTGACTGCGGCGCCTGCGCCGACGATCCCATTCCAGGTCACGCTCACCAGGCTCCATCTATTTGCAAAGACCGCGTTATTGCATTTGTAATTTACATTCGTAAGCGAGGTTTGGACAGTGAAATCAAAATTGTCTTGGCCCTCCCCCAAAATTTCAGACACCGTCCTTGTATAATTAGCAACGATAACTAATATACAAGAACCATGAGAAAACCACGCATAGCTCCCGAATTGAAGGAGCAGATCATTAATCGCATCAAGAACGACGGCATCACCGTCGCGGCCGCCGCCAAAGACCATGGCGTCTCCGAAAACACCATATACGGCTGGATAGCCAAGAAGGTGGACGGAGTGTCGTACTCGGAGATCATCAAGCTCAAAAGGGAGAATGCCCAGCTCCTCCAGCTGGTGGGCGAGATCACTCTGAAGCTGTCCGAGACCCAAAAAAAGAAGTGATGAAGGACAGTCTGACGCCCAAAACTCTCAGGGCCAGAGAGCTTGGCGTCTCCCGAAGCACCCTCTACTACAAGCCGAAAATGGCCGAGAGGGATTGGAAGCTCAAATGTGAGATCGAGGAAGTCCTCCGGCAGGAAGGTTGCCAAGGATACGGCTCTCCCAGGATATCGGAAGCGTTGAAACGCAACCACAAAGTCATCGAGCGCGTCATGAACCTCTTCGGCATCAAGGCGTACAGGAGAAGGGGCAAAAGGCCCAAGAAAAAGGCCGTCAAGATCGAATATCCCAATCTCCTCTTGACCGCCTGTCCCATGTGGAAGGGCCACATATGGGCAGCTGATTTCACCGAAGTCTGGTGGTTGGAGAAGAAGATATACCTAGCCACCGTGATCGACCTCTACACCAGAGAGATCGTCGGCATGGCGGTGTCGTACAACAAAGGCGTGCAATTGACCGCGGCCGCCCTCTGGAACGCCCTCTTGAACCATCCCAGGCCGTCCATATTCCACAGCGACAACGGGAGCGAATACCGGGCCGCGGCGTTCGTTGAGATACTGACGTCCTTCGGTGTCCTCATATCCAGGTCTGCGCCCGGCTGTCCCTGGGAGAACGGCTACCAGGAGTCCTTCTACGACAAATGGAAGGTCGATTTCGGGGACCCCGGCAGATACCGGTCGTTCGGAGAGTTGGTGTCGGAGGTATACCGCTCGATATGGATCTACAACAACAAAAGGATACACACCGCCCTCAGGATGCCGCCTTCGCTGTTTGCGCTTCAAGCGGCCGCGGCGTATGATTCAGGACACAAGGTTGGTGTATGAAGAAAAGGGGGAACACCACT
>JAGWWT010000081.1 GCA_018970245.1 Patescibacteria group bacterium | reverse complement strand
CTGAAAGCCCTGCTGATCTTCCCTCCTCCAGCGGCGACATGCCATTCAGGCACGTCTTTCGAATAGAACGCGGCTTCCTCGGCATCGAGGGGCTTTCCGCCGACTTCGCATGGAACGCATTTTTGCTCGGATAGGTCCAAGATCTTCATAAGAGAATGATATCACAGCGCGTGAGCTTATAGGCCAGTCGTTGCGGAGCTGCGCCGCCTCGAGCGCTTGAGCCGATAGCAGCGAGAGCAGTGATGGCGCCGCAGGTAGGGAGCCTCATATATAGATCTGATCGAAACGTCGATCTGGTCCCTCGTGTGTTGTAATTTTTCTGCCGCATGGCTAAACCAAGCCGTTGATTTTGTCATGGAAATGGATTTCCGTAAATGAAAAACGGTAATGCATGAGACATGCGTGTACGTCTAAAAGCTCGCCCGATTTTCGACATGTATTTTCGGCGTGTGGAAGGTGCCCCAAGCGCGCGGGCGTGAACGCGGGCATGAGTGTGGGCGTGAGCGCGGCAGATGGCGCAGCCACCTTCAAAATACGCATAAAAACCGGGAACAAAAAACCGGGAAACTAGTGGGCACGGGGAGACTCGAACTCCCAAGGATTGCTCCATACGCTTCTGAGACGTACGCGTATACCAATTCCGCCACGTGCCCGATTTCGGTTATCTAATATACATCAGCCGGACAAAAAAGACCAAGGCTGACTTTGCCTGATCCAAGAAAAATTTTAGCGCCGCGGGAATGGACCTGCGGCGCTTCGATTCAGTGGAAACTCAGCGAAAAACCACGGATTTGTGAGGCTTTGGCGCCCTTGGGGCATGCTCTTTCTGTACGTGATGAGCATGAATGGTGAGCGCCGCCGTGACGTACACGACGACAGTCACCAGTATCACCAGAAGGAGAAGCCTCCGAACGCGAGGGGTCTCCTGGACCGCCTCGACCATCTCTTCGGTCGGGTTCATAAGTTCCTTTGCTTGATTTTTACAGCTATCTACAGTATACCATGACACTAGTGTTTATGTCAATACCTTATCGATCAGATGCTATTCGGCTATTCTGGGCCCTATTTGCAGGTCTTGCCTGTGTGATTAGTCGTAGGATCCAGGAGCTTGCCGCTCGAATCGATGCAGATATACTGCGTCGGATCGGAAACCAACTGCCCATAGAGGGCGTAGCTAGTCGGACCAGGGCCAGTGATCGCGTAAGCGGTCGAGCCGTTGCTCGCGATGTCGCTGAGGATCTGCTTCCTGTCGCCAGAGCTCACGATGCCAGCTCCTTGCGAGGTCCGAGAGTTGTTCGCGACCAGCGCTTTCGAGTATGTCCCGTTGGCGTAATTCGATTCGGCATCCGTTCGCAGCTGCTCGATATCAGCGACTATCCTCGCATCGCGCCCCTTCAGCTGTGCGGTTCCTGCAGAAGTGTTGCTGAGGAGCTTGTCGGCCTCTTCTGACGTGATGTAGCTGGACGGAGCCTGCACGCTGATCGGCTTGTTGATGTCCGAGAAGGTGGCCGTGAATGTGAGGTCGACTTGCTTGCCCGCGAGCTGGGAGGCCGAATCAGGCGGCACCATGCGGAAACGGAAGCGCTCCTGGATAGGCATCCCCTGCGCATCCACCCATATCGTGAAGAACATATTCTTGCTCAAGAAATCCATGGTCGGCCCGGAATCGCTGCTCTC
>JAGWWT010000041.1 GCA_018970245.1 Patescibacteria group bacterium | reverse complement strand
AGCAGGGTGTTTATGATTATGACGATTGGTATGATAGAGAAGGTAATCCCCACGTAGATACGCGACTCTCCAATTATAAGGTAATTGCTGTGGAGGATAATTTCGACCCGTGGTGGGGCGATAGAGTTGTCAATGATGCAGAACGAGAGAAAGCAGATCGGCGTCAAGATAAGGTAGAAGCGGAGCAGTTCCAGCGCGGTATTGACGAGCAGATTCCAGATTCGTCTCCCGGTGACGTGATTGCTGCTTATCGCGACGGTACAATTGTGCTGGATGATGGTATTACTACCTATAATCCCGAGCGGGCGCGGCGATTTATCGAGCAAGGCGGAACATATCAGGACGATAATCCTCACCACGCCAACTATAAGGTAATTGCTTTGGGTGAAATGCAACAGCCAAGCGGTGTCGGAGCTACTCAGACTACCGGTTTGACTGACGGGCTTCCTAAGCCAAACCAGGAAGAGGGCGAAGAACTCAGTACTGATGCTGGTAAGAATTCTTTTGAGCAGAATGTTGCTCTTGAGACTTGGGTGAATTTTGCGGTCGATATGCTTAACCGCGCGACCGATGAGCAGCAGATTCTAGCGCAGCTCGCACACGATGGTTGCCCTGATCCTCAGGGTGTGCTTGAGCGCGCTAAGAAGCAGCCGTTTGACAATACACCAGTAGAGGGTGCTGAAGACCCCTTTGAGGTACCGTTTAAGGAGGATGGTTATGATGAGCAGCAGGAATCGGTCGAGAGGCAGCCTCCGGTGACTCAGAGTGTGGCTTCGTGGCAACCAGACCCGCGTCGTATTTATCGTACGTCTGACAAGATCACTTTAGATGACCTTGGTGGGCCGATCGGTGAGGCGGATAAGCCCAAGGATGCCGATATGTCGATTCTTCAGGACGTAGATGGCCCGAGTGACGAAGATCAGGCGGAACTCTTCGATACAGACGATCCAGATAAGACCGACAACTCTACTCCGCCGATCAAGTTCAAGGAGAAGGTCGAGGTTCAGGAAGTCAAGGACTATCCCAAGTCCAGCAAAGTCCACATTAAAAACACCTCGTGGCGCGGGATTGTGCTCGATCAGTATGAAGATTTGTGGGGCCAGAAGTTGGCCAAGGTTGCCCTCTCAGATGGTGGGACTGTTACCGTAGCTCCTTCACAGCTTGAGGTTGATGATCCGTTAGCGGCCAATGATCCGGTGAGCGAGATTCAGACCTTCATCGACAATTTGCCTGTGGTTGAGCCCACTCGGCCTTCGATCATGTCGCATATCACCAATCTGGAGATGGTGCGCAGAGCTTGCCGCGCCAATATCTCCAAGGTTGGTTTCTCCGACCAACTCAAGCTGGAGGAATTCGACCGCAAGGCACAGCAGGAGATTAGTCATCTCAAAGAAGCATTTAGCAATACGACCAACGATTTTGATTCCGAATACCTAGCTAGTCTGCCTAGATATCAGTCAGGCGACGGCTTTAGACAACAAGACGATGCTTTTAATTCCAGACTCAACGAGCGAGCAGCAATTTTCGTATCTGAGTTACCTCTAGAGGTAAGACAGGATGCCGGTCAACTGGCGTTTGCTGCTACTCGATTCGCTGATAAGAACAACGGTAATATTCCTGCCTTTGTAACAGCAGCGCAACATTGGGCGAAGGACTGGGAGAAGCCGTGGGAAAAGAAGGACGAAGACGAAGACAATGAGGACAATGAGGACAATGAGGACAATGAGGACAATGAGGACAATGAGGACAATGAGGACAATCACGACGAGAACACGGAGACTAAAGAGTAGTGGATGTTTTTGCTTCTCTAGAGAAAGAGCAGTTTGAGGAAGAGCAGGCCAGGTCTCGCGCTCTAACAGCAGCCAGAGTGCGCGCACAGGACACCTACGGAACCTTCCTGTCTAGTGCGGCTTCCAAGGAAGATTTCGCCAATCGCCTGTCTTTGATCGATGAAGATCTGAGATACCAGGCCAAGGCTGTCGCTGCTGAGTATGATTATCCGGGCGAAGACGAGATCTATGACACCGCACGTGAGTTTATTGCGGCGGAGCCTCATTGGGAGGACTCTTATCAGCACAAGCGCGAAGATCTCCCCAAGGCAACAGGTGGAGACTCTGAGTCTGTAGATAACGGCCCTTCTCCCAAGATCGACAAGGATAAGGCAGGAGATGTTGCTGGGACTTTCCAGGAGGCTATTGACGTAGGTTCGCAGAGGCACCCGCTGACTGTTCAGAATGCCTCTGATCATGCAGAATACAACGACGCCGATTTCGATCCCGACAGCCCAACCAGAGAGCGCGTAGATGCTTCCAAGCCGATGCAGCCCGAGTTTTGGGCAGCCCCTAACACGAATACTTGGTCAGGCGACAAGGGAGACTCGCTAGGGCAGCAGGATCCGGTCACGGCCATGCCTTCTGGTTCTGTGCTGAGCAAATACCAGCTAGTCGAAATTATGTAAGTGACTCAGCTCAAGGACAAGACCGCGAATCTCTGCGAGGTTTGCGGGTTTGACGAGTTCTTCCAACGACATCACATCAAACCTCGCCGCTGTGGCGGCTCTTCCGGTATGGGCAATCTTATCGCACTTTGCCCTAATTGCCATCACCGGGCGGATCGAAATACCTTGAAGCCTAAGTTCCTATTCGAGTGCGTCGCGAAAAGATTGGATAGGCAGCTTGAAGAAGGAACACTCGCGGTAGATGTTTACCGCCGAGCACAAGCGCGTATCTCACAATATTTGGCCGAACTGGAAAATGAGAATGACTTTTGGGATTAGAGTAGATGACTAGCCTAGCTGAAGAGATTCAAGGCCTTCGCGACAAAGGCTTAGTCCTACCAAGACATCTAGGTAGAGCGGCTGAATCTGCGCGGGAGATGAAGGAGATGATTACCACTCCGGGATCATTCCGCAGAGACATGCAGAATCTTCGTAATTTGGAAGCCTTTGGTAGAAGCTCTGACTCTAATCCGACTGTAGCAAACATTCAAGCGAACAACCGCGCTCTTATGTCTGCGATGGGAGCACAACGCAGAATATCGGGAATGCGCCGGACAGCTTCGGAGGCGTCAACCGATGTTGCTCTTGCTATTCCTAGATTCTATGATCCGCTTGAGTATTGGGATCTCTCCGGCCTGCCGTGGAATATGGCAGATGAAGGACACAGACACAAGCTACATAAGTGGCTGCGGCTCTATTATGCAACTCATCGTCTGATTCCTGCTCTTGTTGATATCTACACTCGCTATCCGCTTATCGGCCTTAACTTGTATAGTTCCGATGCTAAGATTACTTCATTTTATGAAGATCTGTTCCTCAATCAGCTTCAGTACGAGAAGTTTTTGGTTAATCTCGGGCGTGAGCATTGGACTGTCGGGGAGGCTTTCCCATTAGGATCATTTAATGAATCGCTAGGTGTGTGGGAGAGAGAGGAACTTCTCAATCCGGAAGATATCATTATTGAGAATTTCCCGCTGCTTGGTACTAGGCAAATCAAAGTAGTCCCACCTGAATATCTCAAGAGACTTGCTAGTACTAAATCTCCTCCAGACCAGTATAAGCAATTAGAGATTAATTTCCCAGATCTAATTCCATATCTTCGCAGAGGTGAACCGTTCCCTGTCTCTGAGGTGATGTTGAAGCAAGTTGCGTTTAAAGTAACAGACTGGGATGACCATGGTACTCCGATTCTCCTGCGTGCGCTGCGCACACTCTTGCACGAAGAGAAGCTTTTGGCTTCGCAAGATGCCATTGCTGAGCGAATGTATTCGCCGATGATCTTAGCTAAGCTCGGGATCGAGGACATGGGTGATAATCTTGGGCCATGGATTCCGGGTTCTGATCAGCTTGATGCTTTCAGAGACGATATGGATTTAGCGCTTGCCTCAGATTTCCGGTTGATGGTATATCACTATGGTCTTAAGATCGAGAATGTCTTCGGTAGAGAGCAAGTGCCGGACTTGTGGCACGACTTTGATATGGTATCACTCTGGTATATGCAGATCTTTGGTTTACAAGGAGTTATGGGTTCAGGTGCTAGTTCGCAGCCCTATGCTACCTCTGCGCTAAATGCGGAATTAATGAACCAGCAACTTCGGACGTATCAATATGATCTCAAGCAGCATATGGTTTCGCGGATGGCTGTAGTCGCAGAAGCACAGGAACATTTCGCCTATGAGCGCAGAGGTCAAACGCGTATTCCAATCATGGAAGAAGTCGTAGAATACGACGAGGAAGGCAATCCACATATTGTTGAGCGACATAAACTTCTTTACCCCACACCGAATTTCCAGACCTTGGACGTACGCGACGAGGCAACTCAGCGTATGTGGCTAATGTCTCTGCGCTCAATGGGTGTGCCGATCTCTGATCAGCGGCTCATGGTAGGTGTCGAGTTCAAGTTCGAAGATACGCTGGATGAGCTATATGAAGAGACGATCCAGAAGACGGTGGCGCAACAGATGGCTAAGCTTCAGGTTTACAAGATCTTGCGTGCACAGGGTCTAACTATTCCGCCACAGCTTCAAATGGAGATGGAAGGCGGTGGGGGTGGGGGCGGCGGTGCTCCAGGCGGTATGGAAGGGCCTCCGGGAGGTCACGGGGGGCCGGGAATGGGTGCTGGAGCACCTCCTGGTGGAGTCGGCACTACGGTGATGCCACCTGTACCTCTCGGGATCGGCGGAGGCGGGTTGCCTTACGGCCCACGACCGGGTGTTGGAATGGGTCAGATGCCGGGAATAAGCTCGGAGCGAATGCGAGGGATGCCAGCCGCACCTCCCGCAATTGGAGCGGGAGGAACGGGAGGTCTTGCTAAGCCAATGATGGCTTCCTGGGCCAAGACTGCCGGTATTTCTGATGATGAATTGAAGGAGCTTGATGAGGCTTCCGATCTAGATATTGATAATCAAGTTGATGCTTATCGGCAAGTAATTGCAGAGATCAACTTCCGCAAGCAGATGCGCACCTCTAATTTTGAGCGCAAGTTCGCCACGATGGACATTATGGCAGAGACCACAGAGTCTACAGTTGAGAAGATTACCATTGATCTAGTACCACCCAAGGTGCGTAGAGAGATTCAGGCGCACTCGCTGATAAGTGCAGTTGCAGAAGCTTTGAATGATGTTGACTTCGACCTGGAGGATTCTAGTCAAGCTAACGAGCCGTAAAATATTAACTATGGAAAACCACGAGCGAGCCCTTTGAAGGGTGTACGCGGTCGGCCCAGTCCTTTAAATAACCACACAAGCACGATCCTCAAGTGGATTAAAGACGGCCACACAGTTGCAGAGATTGTTAAACTCTGCGCAACAGAATTAGGAATAGGTACGCAAGAGAGCGCAGTACGCAATCTCTTCAAGAGAGACTTTAAGCTGCGTGAAGCTTGGGAGCAGGCGCGACTTTACCGTAAGGCAGAAAGAGTCGTCAATGGTGAAGCTGAGGCGGCAGGTGTTACTCGTGTAAACGAGGACATCATCATAATTACTGGCGAGCCTGGTAAGCGGGTTGATGAACTTCAGATTGAAGACATCCTTAAGCGCCGTGGTATGGAGCCGAACGAATGGCAGGTCAAGCAAGTTCTCGACAATCAGTGGGAAGCTAACGCTGGTCGAGACCCTGAGACATTACTGCCAGTAAAGATAACGCTCTTCCAATACAAGATCTGGATGACGCGCAAGGTCCCTCTAGAGATTGTTTATCCGGCGGTGGTCGGGCCTAAGATTGCAGCACCCAAGAAGCCTGATGCGAATAAGCCTCAACTCACTGTGGTGGTGACTGACCCGCAGAATCCTTTCCGCTATGAAGAATTGCACCAGTTGTTCCTGCGCTGGTTAGCTCACAACAAACCGGATCGAGGGATTGTCGGTGGAGATCTTCTCGACAACGGCTATATTTCGCAGCACAGAGATGACCCCGCTTGGCATAGAACTGTTCAGCAGTGTATTCAGGCGAGCTTCGATTCTCTATACGATTATCGTAACGCTAGTGAAGATACAGCCTGGTCTGTCATTAAAGGCAATCACGATGATCGGATTAGAAATGAACAGCTTGAACGGAACGAGCGTCTGTACGGTGTAACTGCTGCACAATGGCCAGGTGAGGAGCCGGAAGAGTGGGTCTATTCGCTCAATCATCTTCTACATCTCAAGCGATTAGGAATCGAATATGTTGAGCCGCAGGGGACATACGAGCACCAACAGGTACCGATTACCGATCTTGTAGCAGTTAGACACGGGCATATGACCGGTAAAGATGCATCGATTAAGACGGCTGAAGCTCTAGGGCATTCGATCATCCTAGGTCACACACACAGACAATCAATACTGCGGAAAACTCGTTGGAATACTATTGCTCGAACTTGGCACGTTATCACCGCAATCGAAGCAGGTTGCATGTGTCAAATCGAGGGAGGCCTAGGATATGCGTCGGGCGGCGCACCCGATTGGCAGCCCGGATTTGCCACAATTGTCTCCTGGCCAGATGGAGGATATTCATTCGACTTAGCATGTTTCGAACAGCCGGGTGTTTTGCGGTACAGAGATCAAGTTTATTCATTGTAGACCGAACAATATGTGTGCTTCCTGATTATTCGACTGACGCTCCCGGTGTTGTAGAGGCAATCTATATTGGAGCGGATGAGATCCGCTGGACATACGAAGACGACAAACCACATGTCTATCCGCGCAAATACTTTGGCGACAAGAGAGCTTATCAGACCAAGGTTCATCCCGCACCCTGCTACGGTCATGATATCCAGCAGGTAACAAAGCTATTAACTGAGTGTAATAAGAGAGCCCCGCTCTGTGTGCCGGTCACCGTTAATGTCCTAGGGATGGTCGAGCATAGAAACACCAACGGCTGGGCTCAACAACAGTGGGAATATGACGATCAGAAGGTTACTTTAAAAGATGGCAAGACTCGTGCTCGCAATTGGAACGGTGTTATTGTGTTATCTGGGCGAAATACAGAGATCCATCCGGCAATCGCTAACTACGTGGTGCCGCACGAATACGCACATATCCTGGAAGACGCCTTGGGAATCATCCGTCATGATGAGAAAGGTGGAGATCCTGGCCGTTCAGTATTGCGCGACTGGGGTAAGGCGCGCAAAATTCCGGCGGAAGCATGGGATCTTTACTATGGGCCGTCCTCTCATCACCGCATTCCAGGCGAGATCTTTGCCAACGACTTCCGCTATTACGTGATGGAGCGAGAGACATGTTGGTGGCCCCATAGTGATACCGTGCCACCCCTTGGTAAGCGCGGAACTCTCCGGGCGCAGCGTTGGTGGGATAAGGCGATCGATGAGCTTCAGAGCTGTTATAAGGAGGCAAAGCGTGCCCAGGCCGAACCAGTTGACTCTCTTCCATCCTGATTGCTTTGACGGGATAAAGATAGTCCGCGAGGATCGTTGGAAGAATCCGCATTACCGTTGGAAGTGTGGTCGTTGTGGTAGAGGCGGGATGAGTACGACCTGGCCGAGACCCGATCTTTTAGAGTGGGCGAGGAAGCATCACCGCTGTAGGGCTGCGTGGCAAGATGAATCTTAAATCAGATTTTATATTAAACGACTAATTTCTATACTAGTTGTGGAGGATAAATGACTGACGAATCAAATGTAGTGCTTTTTTCTGTGTGGTCGATGGCGGGAGAACCGATGTCTCTGGCCACTCAGGCACAGATTGAGCGCGCTATTGAGAAGGTAGTTAAAGAGCTTGATGAAGTTGATGGCGTACGGCTGCTCTATACGGTGACTAAGGCATGAGTCCGACGACCAAGCCAAAGCAGGAAGGGCCTGTTCAGACGGAACTTGGTATTACTTATTCCGTTAGTGTCAAAGCCAATACGGCTAAATATGAGGATGCTTCCGCGTTTATCTCTCGTACGGAAAAATATGACGTATCGGCATTAGCGCCGGAAGAGATTGACGAATTCTTCGATGTGCGCTATAAAGAGATCAACGATCAACTAAGTGAGCTGATCACCGTCGAATATAAGACGATGCACGGGATTGAAGACTAGACTGGCTGATGAGGATTCTGATCGTCTTCATGGACGGTAAGGGCATGGAGATCGATTGTTCTTTGGGTTATGCAGCAAATGATCGTGGCGTTACTTGGAAGACCAGGGAGAGCGAGACTTTTGTTCCCTGGGCTGCAATTAGAACAGTAACTAAAACATTCAAATAACCAAACTACGGAGAAGGAGGTGATGCCCATGTCCCATGTAGTCGCCCTAGTCGGCGGTCAGTGGGGCTCTTAGCTGAGGCTAAGGGGCTCGTCGCTTATCAGTTAGCTAATCAGTTCGGAGTGCACTTGAGAGTCGGAGGTGCAAACGCTGGTCACACATTTTTCCACAATGACGAGAAGTTTGTGGCTCGCTCCATTCCTTGCGGTTGGGTTAATCCCGATGCGGAGATCGTAATTGGTCCTGGTGCGGTGATTGATGTGGCTGTGCTCAAGGAAGAGCTTGAATACATCGAGGATAAGGGCTATAGTGTACGTTCTCGATTGTGGATCGACGGTAAGGCCGGTATTATTACTGAGGAGCAGCATCATTTTGAAGGTGGCGTTGATGGATATGCGCACCAAAATATTGGTTCGACCGGTGAGGGCGTAGGAATCTCTCGCATTGCACGTATCAATCGGGGGTCGCTTCTACCTGACGATCCGGCTCATGAATTCGTGTC
>JAGWWT010000080.1 GCA_018970245.1 Patescibacteria group bacterium | reverse complement strand
CGGAGCCTCGGGAGGATTTATTGGTGGTGCATCCAACCCGCTTGGCCCAAAGACCGTTGTATACGAACACTACGAACTGCCGGACGACTACTACCCCGAAGGAATCCATTGCACCCGAATTGGAGCTAATTCCGACCTAATTGTGGAAGCTGGCCCGTTAGAATCCGAATGGGGCGCCGGGCCTCAGAAGGGCAAGAAGTTTCTTCCCCTCGTTCATGTGGGTATGGATGTCGTTCCCGGACGCATGTGGCGCAAGACGCGCGTGGACGACGTGATTCCCCTGCAGATGTTCCGGAACATGGTCGAGGCCAATCTGCGTCTCACCGCGCAACGCATGGCGAATCCGATCTGGCTCAATCCAAAAGGCTCGGGCGTTTCCAATTTCACCGGCGAGCCGGGCCAGATTTTCGAGTACAATCCGATCTCCGTCGGCGGCACCACGATGGTCAAGCCCGAACGCGTGCCGGCTGAACTCAGCAATATCGGTCCCATGATTATGCTGATGAACAAAATCGACGACTCCATCGAGCGCGTCATGGGAACGTTTTTCCTGCAAGGTGGCGATGCGCCGCCGGGAGTCACAGCAGCCTCGGCGTTGGCCTACTTGGGCGAGAAAGCACAACGTTCGATGGCGGCTCCCATGCGTTCGTGGGCATTGGGATGGAAGTTGTGGGAACAGTATGGGCTCGAAATTTACCGCAAGAATACCACGGACGCCCGTTTGCTCACGGTCGCCGGCAAGAACAGACAATGGGAAACGAAAGAGTTCAAGTTCGGCGAATTGACCGGCAGCGTCAAGATGAAAATCGATTACATGGGTCTCATGCCCAAATCGATCGCATCCGAGCGCGCCACGATTCAACAGTTAGTCATGATGAAAGTCCTGAATCCTCTCGATCCCGAAGTTTCCTTCCGCATTCTTGAAGCGTTCGGCGAGACCAATTTGAAAGGATCCATCGATGTGTCCGTGCGCGAGGCAGTCAAAGAGAATGAGAAGTTTATGGAAGACGCCACGTATCATCCCATCGTGGTGCCGATCGTGCAAAATGATGAGGTCCACATCATGCAGCATGTTGAGTTAACGGCAACGGATGAGTTCAAGGAATTGCCGGAACAACGCCAAGCGGAAATGTTCCAGCATATCCAGAATCATTTTCAGGACATGATGCAACGTCAGATGCTCATCGGCCAGGCATCTGCAATGGCGAATGGCGGCGGTCAGCAGTCTGGTGCTCCAGAGGGTCCACAAGGTCCGGACGGTACGAATGCCATACAACAACCGCGCGTTCCAGATATCGCTGGCGCTGCGAATGAGCCTGAAATACCGTCCCCGGAAACAGGTATGGGGGCATAACGCTTATGGGATTGGGCGATTTAATTTACGACGGGAAAGAATTATGGGCCAGCTTTCGGAGTGATGCCCATGAACGATGTCCCCGAAGTTCTGCACCCGTGGACCGTGATGATAAAGGCCGCGAAATCCAAGAATCCGAATACGCCCTTATTCTTCGTGACGGAGATTGAAGCCGATTCCGAAGAAGAAGCGATCGCCGAGGTTCTGCTCATGGGATATTGCCTACCTCGGGATTTTTTCGAGTTGACAGCCAAACGAGTTCCCATGATTCAGCCGGTCCTGGTTGTCACAGAAGAGGAAGATCATGGCTCTCGTAACGAATCCATCCGCGGCA
>JAGWWT010000040.1 GCA_018970245.1 Patescibacteria group bacterium | reverse complement strand
CGAGCCAAGATCTCCTGGACTTTTTTCACATCGCCCGCGATCTTTTCACGCTTGTCGCGCAAAGGCTTGATAAAGGCATCTATATCTTCTATGAGAGCTTCCTTCAGGACCTTATATTTGCCCCTGTTGGTTTCATAGAAAGGCTTCAGGCCGGCTTCGCTCTTGAAGAGCTTATGGATATTGTAGACGTTGGCTGGAAGTCCGCCGCTCGAGTCTGTGACGATCGCCATGACGGCCTTCTGGATCTCCTCGCGGCTGGCGAAGAGCGGTATCGTGTTGTTGTAGCTCTTGGACATCTTCTGGCCGTCGATTCCGGGGACTGTCGCGACTTGTTCGAGGATGAGCGGCTCTGGGAGCTTGAATGTCTGCCCGAAGGCGTTGTTGAACTTCTGGGCGATGTCGCGGGCGTATTCGATATGCTGCTTCTGGTCCTGGCCGACCGGGACGACGTCGGTGTCATAGAGCAGAATGTCGGCGGCCATCAAAACCGGATAATTAAATGTGCCGACGCTGACTTCTTTGCCCTTGGCTTCAGCGTCCTTATAGGCATGGGCGCGCATCAGATATGGCATTGTCACTATGGTGTCGAATATCCATGCCAGTTCGGTGTGCGCCGAGACGTCGGACTGCTTGAATATGAGCGACTTGGCAGGGTCGAGGCCGATGGC
This sequence comes from Patescibacteria group bacterium, assembly GCA_018970245.1. Lineage (GTDB taxonomy): Bacteria > Patescibacteriota > Minisyncoccia > Phycocordibacterales > PALSA-1337 > C7867-002. The sequence continues at coordinate 8,283 of JAGWWT010000040.1, read as the reverse complement.
CAGATAATCGATGGCGAGATCGAGCGTCAGCCGGCGCATCTCTTCGGCGTTCTGGATGAGATTGAGAGCGTGGTAATCGGCGATGAAGAGGTGGCATTCGTATTGCCCCAAAGTCTGGGCGTCCACGAATTGCTTCATGGCTCCGAAATAATTGCCGATATGGGGCCTGCCGGTGGGTTTTACGCCTGAAAGAAGGGCTTTCTTCATACATAGATGATAGCAGATCGGGATGCTTTCGGACATTTGACAAAAAGCAATATGTAAGATAGTGTGAGCTCAGATATCCCGAGCGCTCATGCGCGTCGGGTGCCATCAAAAAAACAAAAAGGACCGTTGAAATATGAGTATGAAATCGTTTCGCCTCGTTTCCACTGCTGTTTTGGCCATCGGTGCGCTGATCGTCGGCGGTTGCGCCACGAACCGGACCGACTTCCAATCCTCCTCGCTGTCGGCGTCGATCGACCTGTCCAAGGGCAAACCTGTGGCCACGGAGATCACGGAGACCAAGAGCGGCGGTGGGATCCTGATCATACCGGTCGCCTTCGCCTCCTCTACCAGGGCTTATGCCAAGTTGAAGCAGCGGCTTGTCAGTGAAGGGGTGCTGACCCAGAGCGGCGTCACGGCTGACGGACGCCACTTCAGGAAGATCATCCCGACTCACGAGGAACAGAAGCCGCACGGCATGTGGTTTCTCCTAGGGTGGGTAAGGTCCATCACCGTGTCGGCGGATGTCTGGGAATTCCCGCTGGCCAAGGATGAGCAGGCTGCGCCGACTCTGCAGAGCAGCTTGCAGAAGTAAGCTCAGTTGCAGAAGTAAGCAACCCTGCACGACTCTGTGCCCTGGTCCGATCGAACCCTGTGCCGCTCCTGTAGATAGGGGCGGTTTTTTGATGCCTGCTCTGCGGCTGGCATTCTGGCTAGCCTTCTGGCTCGCCTTCTATAAACCCTCTTTCTTCAGCTCCTCGATCGCCTTCTTGGCCTCGCGGGAAAGCTTCTTGGGCATCTCAACGGTCAAGCGGATCAGGAGGTCGCCTCTCTTGCCGGTGCGGTCATTGGGAACGCCCTTCCCGCGGATGCGAAGGACGTCTCCAGTATTCGATCCATCCGGTATCTTTACGAGGAGGTCGCCGTCTAGCGTCTTGAGGCTCACTTCGCCGCCGGTCAGGGCCTGCGTGAGCTTGATGCCGAGCTCGGTCACGAGGTTGGCTCCTTCTTTGCGGATGTATGGATGGGCGCGCACATGGACGCGGACATAGAGGTCGCCAGTGGCTCCGAAAGGCACAGCCTCTCCCATGCCCTGGAGGCGGACCATCTCGCCGTCCTCGATGCCTTCCGGGATCTTGACGATGATCTCTTCTCGCCTCTCGGTCACGCCAGTTCCCCTGCAAGTCGGGCATTTGACCTTGGGCACCTGGCCGAGCCCGTGGCATTCCTCGCAGGTCCTAGTCGTGTTGAATACGCCGATGAATGAGCGCCTCGTCTCGTTGATCCTCCCTTTGCCGTTACACGTCTTGCAAGTCTCCATGGAAGAGCCTGGCGCTGATCCTGCGCCATGGCAAGTCTGGCACTTAGAAGCCTTAGTGATAGATATGTCCTTCTCTGCTCCGAAGATCGATTCCTCGAATGTGAGCTGCACGTCTATGGAGATGTCGCTGCCGCGATTCTGACGGGCCGGCCCGCCGCGCTGATTCCTGCCTCCTCCGAAGATGTCGCCGAATATGTCGCCCAAGTCGAAGTCGAATCCGGCGAAGTCCTGGGGATTGAAGCCGCTGAAGCCGCCGAAACCGCCAGCGCCGCCCGGTCCGCCAGGCCCGCCGCCATTCACGCCGGCGGCGCCGAACATGTCATAGCGCTTGCGCTTGTCGTCATCGGAGAGAACGGAATAGGCTTCGCTGGCCTCTTTGAATTTCTGCGCTGACGCGGGGTCATTCTTATTCTTGTCGGGGTGATATTTATGCGCAGCCGCGCGGAAGGCTTTCTTTATCTCGTCCTTCGATGCGGTCTTCTCGACGCCGAGCGTTTTGTAGTAGTCTTTCATGGATGGATTTGACGTAAGGTGTTTAATATGATACTTTATTTATGGTAGCAATGCAAGTTCAGCACTTTATTAAACCTATGACAAATGAGGATATCCGGCTTATCAGAGTGAAGCTCCAGAAGATGCGGAGCATCGCTGACGACATCGAGGAGCTGATCGCTCATTCCGACGATCTGGTTTCCCTGCCGGATCAGAGCGTGCGCCAGCTGATGCAGGCCAAGTACATGGTCAACGGCATCATCCCGGGTCTTCCGACATTCAATCGGATCCTGAACCTCGGATCACATGTCTTCAAGGGGAAGATACCTGGAAGCGATGCGTACAGCACCTTCGGCGATCTGCCGTTGCATATCGTCGGGGGCGTGTCTGATAGCAAGCTGCTTGAGATCAGACATATCGGCAGGAAGTCTTTGGATTTCCTGCGTAAAGCGATCCGGCAACAACACAACCCTAAGGGCAACATTCAACAGGAGGTAAAATGAAAGCATTCGTCAGACAGACTAGAAATCCATCAGTCTTCTCGGTGGACGTTCCCCTATCAGGCGGCGTCCTGAAGATCAGGACTGACCCGGATATGCTCGTCAACCCGATATGGCTACCAGAAGCAAAGCTCGATGAGACGCTGAAGGCTGGATGCCTGGAGACAGATATCGATGTTGAGACTGTGGCTAATCTCAGGAATGCTGCAGAGCTCATCCTCTCGAGCACGGGGCAGGTCTTGAATATCAGGCAGGCTGCGGTGGATCATTTCGCCAAGAAGCTCTTTCCGGCACAGCGGACTGAATGAAGGGTGGCTCTACACTGGTTCTATGTCGGCTCTAAGCCGGTTCTACGCCGCTCGGTCACAGCTCAAGTGATCGGCGGTTTTTTGTTGGCCCACTGCTATGAGTTTTTGCATCTATCACGTTATATTTGACAGTAGACTAATGTTAATGTACTTTGTGTTCAGAATCAATGCAACTCGTACAAAGGAATACACAATGCAATCTGTTAAGATGTCACTTACTAAAGCCGATCGCGTGCTCGTGATACAGGTGTCGACGGTCGGCCGTCTAGCGTTCAGGTCTATGATCGCACGCTCATTGGAACAGGACGTAGACTATCGTTTCTTCAGCATCTTCGATCCTGACATCCTTCTGACACATGTGGTGCCAGGCTTCCGGCAGCTGATCCTAACCTCGCATGTCGATGAGGTTAAAGCTCCGGAAGTCGCTGAAACGGTCAAAAGTATCAATCCTGACGCTTTTATCTTCGCGCTTACCTCGAGTCTGTGCAGTGCCGAAGGCACTGAGCTCGATGGAGTGATCCCAAAAATGACCATGCCGCACGGATTCATGGATCGTTTCATCCGCTGTTTCGAGGCTGGTTGTTCGCGTAACGACTTGATCAGGGTAATTAAGGAGATTCGGGACTGATCCTTTACTGCCGCTTCATGTGAGCCGTCCAGAGTCCAGATGGGCGGTTTTTTTGTGTGTGCAAGAGGGATGCCCCTCTCACATCCCTATGCAAATTCATCGAGATTTTCGACGTTTTTGCATAGGGAGATAGAAAGGCGTCCAGACTCAGTGGCTTGACACTTAGACTATTTTACTGTTACTGTGTAGAACAGTCATATCGCAAGGTTTGCTCGGGCGGTCTTGCTCTTCGATAATCTAACTACATGGATATTATGCGACTGATTAAGCAATTTTGCCCAAGTTGCGACGCTTGTGTAATCGCGGCAGATGTATCCGATAGTTCTCTCGATCACATGAATGGTCTTGCCAAGGTAGCCATGGAGGATTTTCCCGGACTCCTTATGGTACAAATTCGGCCATACAGGGGTGCGTCTGGTGCCATCGGGATCGAGTTCGATGCATCGACGGCTTTCGGAGCCGTGGGTAGAGGTCGTAAACCAGCTGATTATCAAGTTGTTTCGTCGCACTTCAATCGCTTAGCTGAATACTGACACACCATGACATGGCTTGTCTCGCGCCCGCAGTCTATCTGAAGGGCGCATTTTAATTCTCGATCTACTTCTTCTCCTTGAACTCGGCGTCTTTGACGTTGCCGCCATTATCGCCGCCTTCTGGACCTTTTCCATCAGAACCACCATTTTGGTTATTGGTGTTTGGTCCTTGGTTATTGCCAGCTTGCTGATTCATATACTGCCCGATCTTTTGAATCTCGCTCGACAAGGCTTCAGTCGCCTTTCTAATCAGGGCAACATCCGACCCATTCTTTGCCGTCTTGAGGTCGTTAATCTTGTCCTCAATTCCCTTCCGAATCTCCGCCGGCACCTTTTCACCTGCGTCCTTCAAAGCCTTCTCTGACGTGTAGATCAATTGCTCAGCGATATTCTTTGCCTCGACGGCTTCGTGCTTGACCTTGTCTTCGGCCTCGTGCTTGGCAGCTTCGGCCTTCATCTTCTCGACCTCTTCCTTTGAAAGGCCCGAAGTGGCCGTGATCTTTATCGAGTTGGCCTTGCCCGTAGTCTTGTCTTTGGCGCTTACGGTCAAGATTCCGTTGGCATCAACATCGAATGAGACCTCGATCTGGGGCATGCCCCGTGGCGAAGGTGGGATCCCGTCGAGGATGAATCTTCCGAGAGACTTGTTATCAGCCGACATCGCCCGCTCTCCTTGGGTGATATGGATCTCCACTGACGTCTGATTGTCTGCCGCAGTCGAGAAGACCTGCGAACGCTGGGTAGGAACGGTGGTGTTCTTCTCGATCAGCTTGGTCGCAACACCACCCATAGTTTCGATCGCGAGCGACAGAGGGATGACGTCCAAGAGGAGGACATCTTTGACCTCGCCGCCCAATATTCCGCCCTGAATGGCGGCGCCCACCGCAACCACCTCGTCGGGATTCACGCCCATGTGAGGATCTTTTCCGAAGAACTGTTTGACTGCATTTTGGATGGCCGGCATGCGCGTCTGGCCGCCGACGAGGACCACTTCATTGATCTCGCCCACCTTGAATGGCGAAGCGTCGATGGCGCGCTTGGTGATGGTCATGGCCCGGCCGATGAATTCGGCGGTCATGGCTTCCAGCTGTGCTCTCGTCATGGTCACGAGCAAGTGCTTGGGACCGTCTGCGCCCGAGGTGATGAACGGGATATTGATCTCCGTCTGCATGGCGGTCGAAAGCTCGATCTTGGCCTTCTCTGCTGCTTCGTCAAGGCGCTGCAACGCCAGCGGATCTTTCTTCAGGTCGACGCCGTTCTCTTTCAGGAATTGGCTGGCCAGCCAATTGACTATGGTCGCATCGATATCGCGACCGCCGAGGTGCGAGTCGCCGTCGGTGGACTTCACTTCGATGACATCGTCTCCGACTTCGAGCACGCTTATATCGAATGTGCCGCCGCCGAAGTCGAACACGGCGATCTTCTCGTTCTTCTTCTTGTTGAAGCCGTAGGCGAGCGCGGCGGCTGTCGGCTCGTTGATGATGCGCTTCACATCGAGGCCGGCGATCTGACCGGCGTCGCGAGTGGCTTGCCTCTGCGAGTCGTTGAAGTACGCCGGAACGGTGATGACCGCTTCGGTGACTTTCTCACCAAGCCTAGCCTCGGCGTCAGTCTTCAATTTCTGGAGGATCATGGCGCTGATCTCTTCCGGGCGCAGCCACTTTCCTGCCAGGTTGACTTCGATGCCCCCTGACGAGGACTTCCTGACCTCGAATGGCACGTTCTTGATATCCTTCTGCACTCCCGGGTCGTCGAAGTTGTGGCCCATGAAGCGCTTGATCTGGAAGATCGTGTTCTTCGGGTTGGTCACAGCCTGGCGCTTGGCCAGGAGGCCGACTAGCCGTTCGCCCGTCTTTGATTGGGCGACAATCGAGGGCGTTGTTCTGGCGCCCTCCGCATTCTCTAGGACCCGCGGCGTTCCAGCTTCCATCACAGCGACGGCGCTGAAAGTCGTTCCTAGGTCTATTCCGATGATTTTGGACATGATATTGACAGTTAATGGTAATAATGCTATATTTTATTCGGCTAATAATTTTGAACCTTGTAATTCTATGAATGAAACTTATTTTACTCGTCTCGGTCACATAAGCCATTCGATTGGCGATTCTGGGGTCTGGAATCTCAAAAAGACAAATTTGAGATTCCGGATTGAGGGTTGGAGGATCAGAGAGACCAAGGAATTCACTTATGTGATGAAACTCATAATCACCTCGAGCGCGGGAGAACAGATGGTTGAGTTTGAGCAGATTTTGGACCACCTCTTTTTCGGTAATAGTCTTGAGGGAGGTCTGACTCCGAGCATGAAGAATCGTGAGCTAAAGTCTTTAGCCGAAGCTAAAGGCGTGACGCACGATGAACTGTATGCTCGAGTCGTCGGCAACTCATGCGTCGCGCACGGCGCTAAACTCAAAATCGAGTGTGATCACAAGCCAGGCACCGATAAAGTTGAACTTGAATGCACCTTGTATTTCGGTGACTATTTGGGTTCTGCCAAAATCAGCGTTCCGGCTGCCGATGTCAAATTCGGTGAGCCCATGAGTCTTAACGAGATGCGAGAAATACTTGACGATTGAGGTTAAGCAGTGACACCTCAAAACCTAACAAGTCACTCGAGATTTTCCCCGCCGCTAGCGCAATGCTGGCGGCGAATTCTTTTATACACTTCAATGAGCTTCAATCCACCGCAACCAGCTTGCTCGGCCCCTGATGCCCATGAATGATCCTGACGGACTTCCCTGGGAACATCGCTCTCAAGATCTCAAGGACTCGCGAGTTAGCTTGATTCCTTTCGGCCTTCTCTCTAACGGAGACGACGAAATGGTCATCAGATTCCTTGATGACCTCTTCCGCACGAGCGCCCGGTTTGACTCGGACTTTGATGTACATCGGGATGCTCAGCGCGGGATCATGCAAAAGACGGCGCGCGCGTCGGTTGGCTAGTCAGGAAAATAAGCTCGGTGTATGGAGAGACGATCGGGACATAAGGAGAGATGTACTCGGTCGAGCCTTCGTCCTGAGTGCGGATATTCGGTAGGCAGAAGATGATGTCTGATATGTCGCCTGTCAGCCTGGCGACATCTGAGATCCGTTCAGCCGAAACGAGGCGGCCCTTCAATTCCCCGTTCACTATCGCCACCAAGAACGTCAGGCGGAACTGGCGCCCGCAGGCATCTGTGAAGATCCTGGAGATGAATCGCGGCTGATCCTGGACGGCTAACATGCTATTCATACTTGTATTGTAATATCTCCGGTGCATCAGTCAAGCTAGATCTAAACTTATATTCATATACTTTTTATCTCAATTTCATACTTTATTCATAATTTCTTCATTTCGGTTTGATATCTTGGTTCCAGGGAAGACCATGTCTTCCTGGTGGGCATAGCTTAGTGCAGACAACCGCTTGTTATCGGATTGTCTAGGGGTGCAAATCCCCTTATGTCCACAATAGCCGAGAATCTAATTGACAGTCGTTGTGAAATTCGTGTAGGATTCTCATATCGGGCAATACCCGGTTGGTGGACGTAAAAAATCCGATAACAGCACAGAGCCCCTTTCGGGGCTTTTGTGTCGTATGTGATATCATTGATTCATGCAGACGAAGACTTTAAGGCTCCAAGTTTCGATTCAAGAAGCTGGAAACGTTAAAACCTTCATTTTCGAAACCGGTGGCAGCGAGTGGATCGCCGGGCAATATCAAGCCTACGTCCTGCCGCAAGCCGGACCGACCACAAATGAGAACGAGCACTGGTTCACCATTGCGTCTGCCCCCAGTGAAGAGGAGATCCATATATCGACGCGAATCTCCCAGAGCCCGTTCAAGACTGCCTTGAATGCCATGAAGCCAGGCGACGAGATCCAGACCCATAGCCTCGGGGGCGATTTCACCTGGGAGGAAGATGACGGCAAGCCGGTCGTATTCGTCGCTGGCGGCATAGGCTCGACGCCATTCAGGAGCATCCTCCTCGAACGGGCTGCCAAAAAGAAACCATTGAATGCGACATTTCTATATTTCAACCGGACCGATGAGATCCCTTTTATCGATGAATTCAGATCAGTGGCATCGAAGCACTCTGAATTCGAGCTGGTGCCGATCGTAGGAGAAAAAATAACGGCTGAAGCGATACTCTCTAAGATCCATGGAAAGGAAAAGCAGATAATGTATCTGTCTGGGCCGGAACCGATGGTCGAAAGCGTCGGCGCTGAATTGAAGATGAAAGGCGTGAATATAAAGCAGGACTGGTTCCCTGGGTATACGGACCAGAATTTCTAGGGCCTGACCGGAGCTTCTTCTATCAG
>JAGWWT010000079.1 GCA_018970245.1 Patescibacteria group bacterium | reverse complement strand
GAACTCTTTCGCTCCCGATCTAGGGTTGTCGGGATCGTAGCTGACCCGCACAGCCCTACAGCTATCGTTCAGCAAGAAAACCGCCGCACTGTAGTTCATCACATACCTCCAAATTATCAAACGTATGTAGAGTAGGTGGGGAGGGGGCGCGTGTCCAAACCGCCGCCACCCTCCCCCGGCACTAGGTGAAAGGAGAAAAGCCCTAGCGCCGATTACGACACGCCGACCTTTTTGGCGATTTTGTTGATTACATGGTGATTTAACGTAGATTGTTCTTTTCAGGTCAATTGACTGTTTTGCGCCGGCGAAGATCGCCTATGTAGGTGCTCACGCACTCGGCGCAAATCTTCTTAGCGGCGGCTGGGACATACGGACGGAATTGCACTTCTGCGCCGCAGTGCAGGCAAGTCCCATAATGATTGTCGGTAAACCGAGTTGACTGATCGGCGCGTATACAGGCAACCGTATAGCCGTTTACATCGTCCAACTCTTCCGGCGTCGGATCATGCGTCTCACCAGTGAGTATGTTGTACATCCTGCCAAGTTTCACATTTTTAAAGTCCTCTGTCATGGCAACATTCCGGTTCTGTTGGAGACACATTCATACACGTTCGCATGTAAGACAGTCAATCTCATTTTTGCCTTGTTTTCATGCATCAATAGAGGTAATTCAAGTTGGTTAGTCGTGGAGGGCATACATGCCGTTTGTGCATCGATGCTGCGTTTGTGGCGCGTGGGGCTCTTACGGCATCGGTTTCGGGCAACACCGGCCCAAGCCTTCTTGGTATTGTCCGGATCATCTCCCAGAATCCGAGCGCCCGCATTTTATTCAGCCGCCAGAGGCGGTAGCGCGCGGGCATAGCCAAGATTTCTATATCCTGCAAGAGCTAGAGAATGAACGCTAAGGCCATTGTAGTGGCCTTGAAGGGCCATTGGTACGGCTCATCCGGTATCTGCCGCTGTCCAGCCCACGATGACGCCCATGCCTCTCTCTCCGTCTCCGAGAGGCAAGGAAAGGTATTGGTGAAATGCCATGCCGGTTGTTCCCAGATAGCGGTTATCGACGCTCTGAAGCGATGCCGGCTATGGGAGGGCCATCCCGATAGAAAGGAGGAGATCGGGAGGAAAGCGGGAGGAGATCGGGAGGAAGCAAGGGAGGAATCCCGTAAGCTCGCCATCGTGAAACGAATTTGGGGAGAGACGGTCGAGATCGCCGGCACGCTGGCGGAAATTTATATGCGGAATAGGGGGGTCTATACGAATCTTCCACCATGTTTGCGCTATCATCGTTGCCTTGCGCATCCTGACGGTGGCGAGTTCCCGGCAATGGTGGCCTGTCTTGAGGACGATTCCGGTATTCTCGCCATTCAGCGCACCTACTTGACCGAGGACGGGCATAAGCGCCCTGGCGCCAACAAACTAAGCTTGGGGCGGATGCATGGCGCGGCGGTGCAATTGTCGCCGGCACGCGCTACGCTCGGTTTAGCCGAGGGCATCGAAACCGCGATGTCGGCATCCATCCTCTACAGCATGCCGGTGTGGGCGTCCCTTAGCTGCACCCGTCTGCCTGAAACCAAAATCCCTAATATAGTCGAGACACTGGTCATCTTCGCGGACGCTGGGAGGCCGGGCCTCGATAATGCGATCAAGGCTGTCCAACGGCACGCCCGCCGTGATCTGACTGTGATCATAGAGCAAGCCCAAGAAGACGACTTCAACACAGAATTAAC